>LJNE01000004.1 GCA_001303125.1 Parcubacteria bacterium DG_74_1
GGTAACAAATTTAGAAGAAGAGCTGAAGACTATAAAGGCCCGAATTTCCGAACTTAAAGGACAAAATAAAAAATAAAATGAAAGTAGCCATAAGTTCAACAGGCGAAAAAGTTACGGACAATGTTAGCGAAGTATTCGCAAGGTGTCCTTATTTTGTTGTTGCCGAGATTGAGAACGAAAAAATTCAAACAACAGAAATTATAGAAAATAAAATCGCAAATCAGTTAGGTCAAGCAGGTATTTCAGCTGCCCAATTAATGGCAGAAAAAGATGTTAAGGCCGTGATTACAAAAAATGTCGGGCCGAGAGCCCTTGACGTATTAAATCAATTTCAGATAGGCGTTTATACTGGAGAAGGTGGTGTGGAGAAGGTTTTGCAAGAATTTATTGACGGGAAACTTAAAAGAATAAATTAATATGAAAATAGCGGTTCCGACGGATGAAAAAGGTTCTTTAGATGATAAAGTTGCCTTGCATTTCGGCAGGGCAAATAACTTCTTGATTTATAATACAGAAACGAAAGGTTTCGAAATTTTTCCTAACCCCGAAGTTACAGGGGGAAAAGAATTTCCGCCAGATTTTTTGCATAGTCAAGGAGTAAAAGCAATTATTGTTTTTGCTTTAGGGACATTGGCTCATCAGAAATTCAAAAACTATGCTATTAAAATGTATAAGGCAATCCAGGGCACCATTGCTGATAATCTACAAAAATTTGGAGATGGTAAATTACAGGAGCTGAAAGAAGAAGATGTAGACGTATTTTAATTTTTATGAATCAAAGGTGGATTAAAGAAATTCAATCAAGGGTTGAAAAAGTACCAATTAGTAGCGGCCGGTCTGATAAAGCCAGCAAGGTTAGTTTTGACGATTTAGTTTTTGTTCCTGCCCAACTGGCTAAGAGACCGGTTGATTATTTCAGGGATGGGATTTCAGCAAAAACAATTATAGGGAAAAATAGTAAGAAGCCCATTGAACTTCAAACTCCGATAATCATTGGGGCGATGAGTTTCGGCGCCCTTTCCAGAGAGGCGAAAATTGCCTTAGCTAAGGCCTCTGCTTTAGCTGGAACGATAGAAAACACTGGGGAAGGGGGAGTTTTGCCGGAAGAAAGAGAATTTTCAGATAAGCTGATTATTCAATATTCCACCGGTAGATTTGGTATTACCGAAGAAATCTTGAAAAAAGCAGATGCCATTGAAATAAAAATCGGCCAGGGAGCTAAGCCGGGACAAGGAGGTCTTCTTCTTGGAGAAAAAGTAACCAAGGAGATTGCCGAGGTCAGAAACGTTCCCTTGGGCAAAAATATCGCTTCTCCAGCTTATCATTTGGACATTAAAAATATTGATGATTTAAGGAAAAAAGTTGATTGGCTTAGAGGGCTTGCCGGCGGAGTACCTATTATTTTAAAATTAGGGGCAGGGGATATAGAAGCAGATGTAAAACTCGCCGTCAGGGCTAACCCGGACGTAATTGCCATTGATGGCTTGGAAGGCGGAACTGGTGCTGCACCAGAAGTAATGCTAGTAGAAGTTGGTATTCCCGCTTTAGCTGCCTTGACGAAAGCCAGGCAAGTTTTAGGTAAATTAGGTGCTAAGCAGGAATTATGGATAGGAGGAGGATTGAATAAAGGTGGAGATTTTGCCAAAGCTTTAGCCTTAGGAGCAGATGCGGTATTTTGCGCCTTCCCCTTGTTAATTGCTATGGGGTGTACTTACTGCCAGCAATGTTATTCGGGTAAGTGTCCCAAAGGAATTACTAGTCAAGATCCAGAATTAAGAAAAAATTTAAATACTGAAGAAGCTTCCCAAAATGTTGCTAATTTTATTGAAAATTGTACTGAAGAGATAAAAGTGGTAGCCGGAGCCTGCGGAGAAGATAATATTCATAATTTAAACAAAAATCATTTGAGAGCTTTAAATTCAGAGATTGCTAAAATAGCCGAGGTAAAATTGTGCTCAGACTAAACAAACAAGAATATTTAGTTAAATATATATGATAGAAATAAATCTCACGGATCAAAATTTCGAGCAATTTATTCAAAATTCAGAGAAGCCTGTATTGGTTGATTTTTGGGCCGAGTGGTGCATGCCTTGCTTTGCCTTAGGTCCAATTTTAGAAAAAGTAGCCCAAGAATATACTGAGAAAATTACCCTTGCCAAGGTTAATTTGGATGTCGCTCCTCAGATTTCCCAGAAATACAAAATTGAACGAATTCCAACCGTTATCCTGTTTAAGGGCGGGAAACCGATTATTGGATTCATCGGGGTAAGACCCGAGTCCTTAGTAAAAGAATTTTTGGACGAAGCACTGAAAAAAGTCTCAGAAGCAGAAATTCCAGAAAATATAGAAGAGATAATAAAGAATTATCAAACATATGCCGAAGAGAACGGGTTTAAGTTAAATCCGGACAGAGAGACAGTAGAGAGATTACTGAAGGGGTTATTGGCTAATGAAAAAAAGTATGGAGCCAGATATTGTCCCTGTCGTAGAGTGAGCGGTAATCGAGAAGAAGATAAGCCAAAAATCTGCCCCTGCCAGTGGCATAAAGAAGAGATTGAAAGAGACGGGCATTGCTTCTGCGGATTATTTGTGAAGAATTCTTATTAAAAAAAATAAAAAGGTGAAAATTACTATTGTTTACGATAACACAGCTTTTAGAAAAGACCTGCAGGCTGATTCGGGCTTTTCTGCTTTAATTGAGGCAAAAAACACCCCTAAGATTTTGTTTGATACCGGAGCCAACGGAAAGACTTTACTAAACAATATGGAAAAATTAGGAATTGACCCTTTGTTGATTGAGGAAATTTTTATTTCCCATCCTCATCTCGACCATACTGGAGGATTGGCTGATTTTTTGGAAGTAAATTCTCAGATCAAAAAAATCTATGTTCCTTCTACTTTAGGATTAGCGGATGAAATTATTTTACAAGAACCTCAGAAAATTCACGAAAATATATTTTCCACGGGCGAATTAGAAGATATAGAACAAAGCATAGGAGTAATAGCCGAAAAGGGAACAGTTTTAATCGTCGGTTGTTCTCATCCATATATGGGAAGTATTTTAAATATCGCTAAGCAGTTCGGTAAACCCCGTGCAGTTATTGGGGGAATGCATGGGTTTTCCGCGTTTGAACTATTTAAAGATTTAGAATTAATTTGCCCGACCCACTGCACGCAACACAAAAGCGAACTCAAAGAGCTGTATCCCCAAAAATATATTGAAGGCGGAGCCGGCAGAATAATTACCCTATGATTACGGAGAAAACAAAGGAAGAGCTCAAAAAGATTAAAAACGATGTTTTAAATTGTCAAAAATGTCCTCTATATATAGAAAGAGCTAAAAGTAAATTTTACCCGGTGATTGGAGAAGGAAGTTATCAGGCGAGTATAATGTTTGTCGGAGAAGCTCCGGGACTGAACGAGGCCAAGACGGGCAGGCCTTTTTGCGGGGCAGCCGGTAAGGTATTAGACGAGCTTTTAGAATCTGCTGGCATAAAAAGAGAAGATGTTTATATTACCAATATTCTGAAAGATAGGCCCCCTGAAAATCGAGACCCGCAGCCAGAAGAAATTAAGGCCTGCACTCCTTATTTGGAGAGACAGATTGAGGCAATAAAACCTAAAGTTATTTGTCCTTTGGGCAGATATTCAATGAAATTTTTGATGGAGAAATTTGGATTAGGAAACCAATTAGAAGGTATTAGTAAAATTCATGGTAAATTATTTGAGAGCAATAATCTTTTTCAGAAGATTACCATAATACCCTTCTATCATCCAGCTGTAGCTACTTATAATCCAAAACATGAAGAGGATTCTTAAAAGAAGATTTCAAAAATCTTGAAAACAATATAAAAAATATGGCTATCATCCTACCAAAACAGGTGTGGACCGGAGAAGGAGAGTTGCTTTTCCAAAAGGTCAGAGAAAAGTGACGGATTTTGAGCAGGCGAGAAAAATAGTAAATTCGTTAAAGAAAACCTTAGAGCGCTACGGTGGAGTAGGATTGGCCGCTCCTCAAATAGGCATTTCTCAAAGAGTGTTTATTGTGAATATTTCTCCGGATAATAACTACCGTCCGGATCTACCTAAAATTGGTTTCCGCGCTTTCTTGAATCCGGAAATTTTAGCAGTATCTTCGGAAACTAATTATGATATTGAAGGATGTTTGAGTATCTTTTACGGTACCCTTTATGGACCAGTAGCCAGAGGAAGTTATGTTAAGCTGAAATATTTGGATGTTAACGGAGAAGAACGGATAGAAGAAATTAATCAACCTTTTTATGCCAGAGTGGCCTTACACGAGAATGATCACTTAGATGGCAAGATATTTTTACAGCGGATGAGTCTAGAGAATTTCTCAAAATTATCCTGGAATGAAGATTTAGACATAAGAAACAAAGGTTTAAAATAACTTTATGGCAGAACCTATTTTAAAAGTGAGAAATTTAAATGTAGATTTAGGGAAAGAAAAAGTAATTGAAGATTTGGACTTTGACTTAAATGAGAAAGAAGTATTAATCATTTTAGGGCCGAATGGAGCCGGGAAAAGCGTTTTATTGCGCACTCTGCTGGGATTACACCAATTCCAGGGCCAAATCCAGTGGAAGAAAAATACCCACATTGGTTATGTACCGGAAAGTTTTGATGTTTCGCCGGACCTCCCCTTAAGTGTAAAAGAATTTTTTCAGTTTAAGAAAGCTAGCTTACAAGAGATGTTACAAGCTCTTCGGTGGATAGGCGTAGAAAATTTTTCTAAATTTTTAGAAAAAAGAGTAGGCGCCCTTTCTACTGGACAATTGCGTCGAGCTATTATTGCCTGGGCCTTAGTTGATAAGCCCGACGTTTTGCTATTAGACGAGCCGATGCTGGGGGTTGATATCCATGGCCGAGAGACTATTTATGACACCTTGGTAAAGCTTTGGCAGGAGCAAAACCAGGCAATTATTTTGGTTTCCCACGAGATAGGAGAAGTTGTTAAAAAAGCTGATAAAATTCTGGCTATAAACAGAAGAAAACTGTTTTTAGGTCCGCCGGAAAAAGTTATTACTTCTCAAAACCTAGCTAAAATTTATGGAGGAGCAATTTCTCTTTAGTTTAATAACAGGAATTTCTATTGGTGGGGTAGCTGGATATTTGGGATCTTTAATGATTACCAAAAGAATGGCTTTGGTGGGTGATGCCTTAGGCCATGTTGCCTTGCCGGGCGTGGCCTTAGCTTTGATTTATGGTTTTAGCGTTTCTTTAGGGGCTTTTCCGATTTTGCTTCTAGGTATTATTTTAATTTGGCTGTTTGAAATGAGAACGAAATTACCGATGGAAGCCTTGACTGGCGTTGTTTTTACAGCTTCCGTGGCTATTGCCTTTTTGCTTTTACCGGAGAGCCAGGTTTCTACTGCTTTAATTGGCGATATTTCTCAGGTAGGGTTTTGGGACACTCTAGTTTCGCTAATATTCTGTATTGTTACCTGGCTGATTCTGTGGAAGATTTTTTCTAAGATCATTTTAGCCAATCTCTCTGAGAATTTAGCCAAAGTAGAGCATGTGAAAGTCGAAAGATATAATTTTGTTTATTTAATCTGTATTGCTATTGTTGTCGCTTTGGGTATTAAAGTAACTGGCTCTCTGTTAATGGGAGCTATGGTTGTTACTCCAGCAGCGGCGGCTCGCAATTTTGCTCGTAATTTATCTCAATACTCTTACGGAGCTTTGATAATTGGTGGCCTGAGTTGCGCTTTGGGGATTTTAGCTTTTAAATTTTTCGCCTTGCCAGCCGGTCCTTTGATTATTCTTGTTGCCACCCTTCTTTTTTTAATTTCTTTAATTTTTAAAAAATTAACTTAAACATATGAAGATTGCCATAACCGGAGGAAAAGGCGGAGTGGGGAAATCAATAGTAGCGACTTCACTGGCCGTGGAATTTGCCAGTAAAAATAGAACAATATTGATAGATGCGGATGCAGAATGTCCGAACGATCACCTCTTACTCTCCGTAAAAAGAAAAAAGTATGCCACTATTTATCAGTCAATCCCAAAATTTGATTATAGTAAGTGTAAAAAATGCGGCAGGTGCGCTCTTGCCTGTAAAAAAGAAGCTATTGTTTGGGTTAAAGGAAAATTTCCGGCTTTTGTAAAAGATGCCTGTATTGGTTGTTTGGCTTGTCAAGCTGCCTGTCCTTATGGCGCCATAAGAGAGACGAAAAAAGAAATCGGGAAGATTTATACCGGAAAAAACTATAACGTTAATTTAGTTTCCAGCGAACTTAAATTGGGAGAATTGGCTTCTGGAGAGGTGGTTGCCGAGGTAAGAAAACGCTCAGACGAAATCAATAAAAAAGTAAAGGCTAATATAATGATTATAGATTCTTCGCCAGGAATTGGCTGTCCAGTCATTGCTTCTTTGGTTGGTACAGATTATATAGTGGCCGTAACCGAGCCGACACCTTCCGCCCTGTTTGACCTGAAAAGGGTTTTGTATCTCGCCAATCACTTCAGGATTAAGCACGGAATTGTTGTGAATAAATTCGATCTCACCAAAAAGTTTTATAGAGAAATTGAAAAATTTGCTAAAGAGAAAAAAATCCCAATCCTCAGCAGAATACCTTACAGAAAAGATTTCGTTACCTCCGTCATAAAAATGAAGCCCGTAGTTAAGATCAACCCGAAATATAAAAAAATGTTTAAAGAGATTATTGATAAAATTAATATAAAATAAGATGAAAGAAAAAATAGCTTTAATTTCGGTACTAGCAAATTTTGTTTTAGCCGGAGGAAAAATTGCCGTCGGTTTCTTTTCTCATTCTGCCGCTATCTTGGCAGAAGGACTTCATTCATTTATGGATATTTTCTCCTCAGCGGTCGGCTATATTGGAATCAAAATTTCCAAAAAACCTGAAGACGAAAAACATCCCTATGGTCATTATAAATTTGAGGTTTTAGCCGGAGTAATTATTACCTTGATTCTTTTAGCAACTGGTCTGGGGATAATGTGGGAAGCCTATAAGAATTTTTTAGCTCCGGAAAAAATTGAAATTGGCTATTGGGCCCTTGGGGTAATGCTCTTTTCAGCAGCCTTAAACGAAGTGATGGCTCGCTTGAAAATGCATTTCGGTAAAAAAGAAAACTCCATTGCTCTTTTGTCTGACGGCCTTCATTCGAGGGTTGATGTTTTTGCTTCTCTGACAGTTTTTGTGGGTTTGATTCTAGCGAGATACTGGATATTTATCGATTCGGCCCTGGCTTTTTTAATTGGCCTTTATATCATCAAAGAATCTTTCTCTTTGGGCAAAGAAGCAATTGATTCCTTACTTGACGTTTCAGCCGGTGAGGAAATAGAGAAACAGATAAAAACAATTACTGAGACAGAAGGCGTTGAAATGGCTTATTTAAAAACCCAGAAAAAAGGTTCGGCCGTTACCGCCAACTTGGAAATAAGGTTACCGAACAATTTAAATGTAGAGGAAGCAACCAAAATTTCCAATAGTTTGCGAGAAAAACTTATAAGAGAGATTGAGAGTCTTCAGTATGTTGTCATTCAAATTACCAGCCACCAAGTAGAAACCGGTTTTTACAAACCTGCTTTTGGTAGGGCTTTTGGCTGGCAAAGGAGAGGTAGGTTTAGAGGGGCATTTGCCACAGCAACGGGAGGAGGACCGGGCGGTTACTGTATCTGTCCCAAATGCGGTTATAAAATTATCCATCAACGCGGCATTCCCTGCTCAAGCCTTACCTGTCCGAAATGTCAAACAAACTTAGTTAGAAAATAATTCGATAAACTTACCATATGGTCAGACCATTAAAACCAAGGAGGGTATTATTCGATCCAAGCGTAGTTTATTTCAAGCCCCGAGCTGTACCTCTATCACTGTTAGAAGAAGTTGATTTGAGTATAGACGAGCTTGAAGCTTTGCGGCTTTGCGACTTGAAAAACTTGGCACAGGTAGAAGCAGCCAAAAAAATGGATATTTCCCAAAGCACTTTCCAGAGGATTCTGACTTCGGCCCGGCAAAAGGTTGCCCAGGCCCTTACTGAAGGAAGGGCCATAAAAATTAGAAAGAGATAGTCGCTGGCTAGTATCAAATAAAATTTCCTACTTGACAGAGATAATCCTTATAGCTTTAATGGAGCAATATGACCTGTAAGGTTGATAAAGAAAAATGTATTGGTTGCGGTCTTTGTTCCAATCTCTGTTCGGAGGTTTTTGAATTAACAGGAGATGGCAAGGCAACAGTGAAAGAAGGAGCAGATTTAGAGAAGAACAAAGAATGCGTTAAAGAAGCCAAAGAAAGCTGCCCGGTCGGCGCGATCGAGGCGTAATAGCTCTATGTTTTTCCAGGATTAACCAGAAAGAACCACCAATACTTTTTGGGAATTATTTGTTGGATAATAAAATCGCCAGATTGGCGGTTTTATGTTAAGATAAAAAACATGAAAAAGGTCTTATTAAAGATAGAAAGCCTTTGGTCAAAAGGGGATAGTGGAGAGATCTTGAGAGGAATTAACCTCAAACTAGGACCTGGTGAGACTCAGGCGCTTTTGGGTCCGAATGCTTCTGGTAAAAGCACTCTCGCCCAGGTAATCTTGGGGAATCCAAAGTATAAAATAATTAGAGGGAAAATCTACTTCTTAGGGAAAGATATCACCCGGTTTTCACCGGAAAGAAGAGCAAAACTTGGGATGGCTTTGGTTTGGCAAATGCCGCCCACAATAAAAGGCGTGAAATTATCTGCTCTTTTAGAGAAGATTTCAAAAGAAAAGATAGAAACTACTGAAGGAGAAGAACTTTTAGAAAGAGAGATAAACGTTGATTTTTCAGGCGGGGAGCGAAAAATCTCAGAAATATTACAAACTATTGCCCTAAAACCAAGGTTGGTTATTTTTGATGAAGTAGATTCAGGGTTAGATATTAAAAAAATAGAAACTGTCGCAAAGATAATAAAAAGGGAGCTAATTTCGAGAAAAATAGCTATTCTAATAATTACCCATTCTGGGCAAATTTTGAAATTTTTAAAGCCCGCCTTTACCAATGTTTTAGTTAAAGGCAGGATTATTTGTAAAGAAAAAAATTATAAAAAAATTTTAAAGGTCATTGCAAAATATGGCTATGAAAAATGTAAAAAATGTCCATTTTTGGCAGGTAGACAATAAGATAAAAAACATTATTCAGGTTCCAGGGAATGTCATTTTGCCCAGTGCTCAAGCTTGGCGAAAATTTAACTGGGTAAAGAAATATTTTGATAAAGAGCCGAAAGAAGGTTATTTCATTTGGATTAAAAAACAAGTCGATTCTCCACTAGCTACTTGCATTAACATTGCTTCTCCAAAAGCTTCCCAGAATTTAACAAATTTAATGGTGGTTGAAAAAGGAATAAAGGTTAAATCAAATGTTATCTGTTCGGCGATTGGAAATAATTTATGTGGCAGTCACAGGGCGAGGGGCAAATTGATTCTTAAAAGCGGAAGTTCTTTAGAATATAATCATTTCCATCAGTGGGGCCAAAATGATTTTGTCTCACCTGACTACGAATTTATTTTAGAAAAAAATTCCCGATTAATTTATAATTACAAAAATTCCTTTCCACCCAAAAACCTTCTTTTAAAAACAATTATTCAGAGCGGTGAGGGTTCTTCTTCGAACCTAAACCTAGTTATTAATAGTTTGAATTCTAAAGTGGGAATTTTAGAAAATGTCAACCTTTCTGGTTTAAATTCTCAGGCAGTAATGAAATTGAGATTAGTTGGAAGAGAGAATAGCCAGACTGAAGCTGTTAGCGTAATTTCAGCCAAATCTCCTTCTCGGGGTCACTTGGATTGCCAGGGCTTGGTAGTTAGCCCGAAGGCCAAAATGTCTTTAACTCCGAGATTGATTTGTCAAAATAAAGATGCCCAGTTAACCCACGAGGCTTCGATTGGAAAAATTTCGGAAGAAGAATTGACCTATTTAAGAATGAGGGGATTAACGGAAAAAGAGGCAATTAACCTGATTGTTGCAGGGTTTTTGAAAACATGAATAAAAAAGTAGCCTGCTTAATGTCGGGTGGTCTGGATTCTTCGGTGGCGGCAGCCCTCTTAAAGAGGGCTGGCTTTAATCTGGTTGGAGTTTTTCTGAGGCTCGCCGATTTGCCAAACTTTAAAGAGGGCGAAAAAAGAGCTAAAAAAGTTGCTAAAATTCTGAAGATCCCTTTTTTGTTTTTGGATTTGAAGAAGGAATTCAAGAAAAGAATTATTAATTATTTTTTAGAAGGATATAAAAGAGGAGTTACGCCTAATCCCTGCGTGGTTTGTAATAAAGAAATAAAATTTGGGCTTTTCTTGAAAAGGGCCTTTAAATTGGACGCCGACTATCTGGCAACCGGGCATTATGTCCGCCTGCGGCAGAGAAAATTATTAAAAGCAAAAGATAAAGAAAAAGATCAGTCGTATTTTTTGTGGATGTTAACTCAAAAAGAATTAAAAAGAATTTTATTTCCGATAGGAAATTATACCAGAGAGGAAGTTAGAAATTTAGCTAAAGAACTTGGGTTGCCCTCCCTTTTAACTACCTCAAAATCAGTGGAAATCTGTTTTATTCCCAAGACCATCGAAGGTTTCTTAAGGGATCATCTAAAAACAAAAATTGGCCAGATTCTTGATGTCAAAGGAAAGATTCTGGCTGAGCATCAGGGGCTGCCTTTTTACACCATCGGCCAGAGAAAGAGGATTGGCTTATCCGGCGGGCCTTATTGGGTTTTAGGCAAGGACTTTAAGAAAAATATTTTGATTGTCAGTAAAAACGAAAAAGATTTGTATAAAAAAGAATTAATTATTAAGAATATCAACTGGATTTCGGGCAAAGAGCCAAGGTTACCCCTGAAGGCAATGATCAAAATTCGTTATCGCCACCACCTCGCCTTAGCTGTAATAAGAAAAAATTTAAAACCCGCAACTTACAACCTAAGATTTAGTCGTCCGCAGCGAGCGATAACGCCTGGACAATCGGCAGTTTTTTATAAGGGTAGCGAGCTTTTAGGCGGCGGGATAATTTGCTAAATTTTTATTACGTGGTATAACTGAAAAGAAAGGTCAAGTTCAATAAAAGCAGAATAAAATATGTCTAAAAAAACAATCGTTATTTTATTATTAGTACTTTTTGTTGGAATTATTGTTTATTTGTTTTTTGGAAGGGGTAAGCCACCAGAAAAAGAATTTTTTGTCGTTGAAAAACAAGACCTAGTTCGAGAAATTAGCGTTGTCGGTAAAGTAAAACCGGCGGAAAGTCTCGATTTAGCGCTCGAAAGGACTGGAGTTTTAACTGGTGTTTTTGTAGAAACTGGAGATAAAATTGAAAGAGGAACTCTTTTAGCGCGGCTTGATATTAGCGATGCTGAAAAAACAATTAAAGACGCCGAGGTAGGGTTAGAAAATGCAAAATTAGCCCTGGATAAAATAAATTTACAGCAAGAACAGCTATTAAGAGGTGATACCTTAAACAAAAATTATGAGGACGGACTGACTATTTTATCTAGTTTTTACGATGAAACAACTGCTATCTTAAATTCTTTAGACGATATTCTTTTCGAGGCCACGTTAGAAGAGGAAAAACAGAATATTGAGTATTATGCGGAATACGATGAGCAATTTAGCAATGAACCTAAGCGTCTTTGGCGACTCTATCAAGAAGCGGAGAATTTAAACAAGGATGGCCTCATTGATTATCAGGTAGCCAAAAGAGGAGAGGGAGATGCTACCAGGAAAGCAATTAATTCAGGACAAAGTCTGACAGTAAAACTTGCTGAAATTATAAAATCAACAAGAGATATTATCCGTTATCTTCAAGATTATTTCGTAGAAGAGGATTTAGTCCATGAGAAACAGTCAATTATTAGCAGTCACGCCAACACACTTAGTCAATATGATTTAGTTATCGATGATTATCTGAAGAACCTCACGACTATAGTTAATGCTATTAATGATTATTATGACAGAATAGAATCATTACCTCTTGATGTAAGAACCCAAGAATTGCTTGTAAAACAAAGAGAAAATGAGTTGGCTGACGCCAAAAACAATCTGGCAAAATATTTTTTATATTCACCGATTAATGGTGTAGTGGCTAGCTTGGATTTGAAAAGGGGAGAGATTGTGACGGCTAACGTCCCTGTTATTGAGCTTATTTCTAGCTCGCAGTTTGAAATAGTGGCCGATATTTACGAAGAAGATATTGTGAAGATAGAAATTGGTGCTCCCGTAGAAATCAGCCTGCCGGCTTTTCCCAAAGAAACATTTAAGGGAAGAGTAATTTTTATTGGTACGGCAGAAAAAATTATTGATCGCGTGGTTTACTATGAAGCTAGAATAGTTTTTGATGAAGATTTACCAAAGGGAATAAAGCCTACCATGACAGCGGATGTTGTTATTCAGTCAGAGAGAAGAAAAAACGTTTTAGTTATTCCTGAAGAAGCCGTAAAGAAGACCGACGAGAAAACAACGGTTGAGGTTTTCCAAGACGGGGAAGTTAAAGAAAAAGAAATAGAAGTTGGCCTTGAAGGAGACGATGATATGGTTGAGGTTGTTTCGGGCTTAGAAGAAGGAGAGGAAGTAATTTTAGAGTAGGTAATGCCATCAACGTTCTCGCTGGAAGCGAAGTTCTTATAATGACATCAGAGCCTGTTATAAAACTGGAAAATGTCTGGAAGATTTATCAATTAGGAAAAGTAGAACTCGCCGCTTTAAGGGGTGTAAGCCTCGATATTAATCGAGGTGATTTTGTGACCATTATGGGTCCTTCCGGTTCTGGGAAATCCACCCTTTTGAATATGATAGGGAGTTTGGATTTCCCAAGTAAAGGGAAAGTCTTTTTAAAAGGAAAAGACATTTCTTTGATGTCAGAAAATCAATTATCTCAGCTTCGGGGGAAGACTATTGGTTTTGTTTTTCAGGAGTTTAATTTATTGCCAAATTTAGATGTTTTAGAAAATATCACCTTACCCATGGTTTTTCAGGGACTCAGTTTAGAAAAAAGAAAAGCCAGAGCCGAGGAGTTAGCTTTATCTCTGGGTTTAAAAGAAAGAATTTTACATCAACCAGCTGAGCTTTCTGGCGGGGAGCGTCAAAGGGTAGCTATTGCTCGGGCTTTTGCCAATAATCCAGAAGTAGTTATTGCCGATGAACCCACTGGTAATTTAGACTCTATTACTGGAAAGAAAGTAATGGAAATTTTAACTGATTTTCACAAAAAAGAAGGGAAGACAGTAGTTGTTGTTACTCACGACCCCAATATCGCAGGTTATAGTGAAAAAATAGTCAATATTAAAGATGGCCAGATTACCGTTAATCATCAGCAAGCAGCTGAAGTGTTATGGAGGCATTAAAAGAATATTTTCATATAGCAGTTAGAAACATTAAGACCAGGTCTTTAAGGAGTTGGTTGACTATTTTCGGAATTGTTATTGGTGTTTTTTTGATTATCAGCTTACTTTCTCTGAGTGAAGGATTAAAGGCGACTATTAACGAACAATTGCAGGCCTTGGGAGGGGAAATGGTTATGGTTATGCCTGGAGGAGATGAAGATATTTTTTCCAGCATGATGTTCGGAGGCGCCCAACTGGAAAGAGAAGACATAGAGGCAATTGAAAAAGTAAGCGGAGTAGATACAGTTCTTGGATACTCTTTTACCGGAACCACTGGAAGGTATGAAGATGAAGCAAAGCAGATTGCTATAGCCGGCATGGATCCTTGGAAGGAAAGTCTGGAGATATTGGGTATTTTCCAGGGCTGGGATGTGGCTGAAGGAAGATGGCCGGTCAAAGATAATGAGGTTGTAATCGGTCAGGTGGTGGCCTATGATGTTTTTTCTAGAGAAATAAAACCCGGTTCCGAAATAATCATAAAAGGAAGAAAATTTATAATAACAGGAATACTGAAGTCGTTGGGAAGCCGACAGGACGACAGCATAGTTTATATGGCAATGGAATCTTACCAGGATGTAACTGGTGAGAAACGGGGGACAGCAGCTTACGCCATGGTTAAGCTTGAAGAAGGAGCAGATGAAAATATTGTAGCCGAGGACATAGAGGATACTTTGAGTAAAACAAGAAAGAGACGGTTTGGCAGTGATGAAGAGGATTTTTCCGTCATTACATCCGAAAAAATGGGAGATATAGCTGGCAATATTCTGGGAATAATTCAGTTAGTAATATTTTTGTTTGCCAGCGTAGCTATTGTTGTAGGCGGTATCGGGATTACAAACAGTATGTTTACTTCGGTAAGGGAAAGAACAAGAGAGATTGGGGTAATGAAGGCTATTGGTGCCAAAAATTCAGCGGTTCTAATCATTTTTCTTTTCGAAGCAGGTATTATTGGATTTATCGGAGGAATTGGTGGAACATTACTGGGAGCTATTTTAGCTAAAGGAATTGAATTATACGGGCAGGCGCACCCCGTATTTTATTTCACAGCCTCAATTACCCCCGGCTTGATTATATTCGGTTTGGTTTTTTCTTTTTTTGTTGGCTGTTTATCAGGGTTTATTCCAGCCAGATCAGCAGCTAAGCTTAAACCCGTTGAGGCCCTGCGCAGATTTGAATAGAAAAAATGATTAGACTAGCTTCAATAATTACGATATTAATATTTCTGATACTTCCTTCTTTATCGCTGGCGGAAGAAGCTCCCGACCTTTATTTTTTTTGGGCAGAAGGTTGTCCTTTTTGTGAACAACAAAAAGATTTTCTAAAGGAAATAGAAGAACAATATCCGAGAATAAATATTCGTCAGTATTCAACAGAAGAGCCCGGGAGTATAAATATTCTGATAAGGCTTGTAGAAGAGCACCCGGGGTCAGAAAGGTATTTAGGGGCAACCCCTATGACTTTTATCGGAGAAGATTTTTTTGTCGGTTTTAGTTCAGAAATAGGAAACGAAATAGAGAATTCAATAGAAAAATATTATCAAGAGACTGAGATAGAGAATGAAGAAAAAGATACATTTTATTTGCCGATTCTGGGAAACATAAATCCCGAGAAATGGCCCTTGGGAGGACTGGCTTTAGTGATAGGGTTAATCGACGGGCTCAATATTTGTTCTCTTGGAGCTTTAATCATAATTCTGATTTTAGTTTTTGCCCTACATTCCCGAAAATTAACTATTTTTTTCGGCGGATTTTTTATTTTTATTACTGCTTTAGTCTACGGTTTTTTGATTTTCATTTGGAATCAGTTATTTTCAGTCTTCCTTCCCTATATGTCTGCGATGGAAATGATAATTGGTTTAGCTGCTTTCCTTGGCGGGTTCTATTTTTTGAAGCAATTCTTTGATTTCAGAAAACAGGGGCCGGTTTGCCGGATCGAAGAGAATAAAATAATTAGTTCCCTTACTAAAAAGCTTGAAAATTCTTTTAAGGAGAAAAAGAGCAATTGGGCTTTATTAGGGGGAGTTATTTTTTTTGCTGCTATGGTTACCATAATTGAATTTCCCTGCTCAGCCGTGTTCCCGATTGTCTTTACTGGAATTTTAGCTCAGGCGAACCTTTCTATCGTTGCCTCTCTCTTTTATATTTTTATTTACCTGCTTTTTTACATGTTAGACGAAATAGCTGTTTTTTTAATCGCTGTTTTTACCAGAAAAATTTGGATTAATTCTGGGCCCTTTATGACTTGGATAAGCTTTATAGGCGCCCTGGTCTTATTTTTTATTTCCTATTATTATATTTTTGTTTTATAATAAGAAGGTGACTTTAAAGGTCGAGTAAAATTAGAAATTAATATTAAAGCGTATGGAAGATTTAAAAGGAAAAGTAGCTATTGTTACCGGGGCTAGAAGGGGAATGGGAAAATCACACGCTCTGAAATTGGCAAAAGCGGGGACTAAAGTAACGGTTTCCGACATATCACAGGAAGAGTGCCAAGTGGTTGTTGACGAGATTCAAAAAGCTGGCGGCGAAGCTTTGGCAATAAAATGTGATGTCAGCAATAAAAAAGAGGTAGACCAAATGGTCCAAAAGACGGTTGAAAAATTCGGCAGAGTGGATATTTTAGTGAACAACGCCGGCATTTGTCAGTTCAAATCTTTCTTGGAAATGACAGAAGAAGAATGGGATAGGACTCTTAACATTAATCTCAGAGGATATTTCTTGTGCGCTCAGGCAGTGGCCAAAGAAATGGTAAAACAGAAGTCCGGCGCCATAGTTAACATTGCCTCCGTAGTTATGGGACAGATGGGCAAAGGCATGGCCGGCCTTGCTCATTATTCAGCTTCTAAAGGAGGCGTTGCTGCCTTGACTAAGACTTTAGCCTTAGAGCTAGCTCCTTATAACATCAGAGTTAATGCCATAGCTCCTGGGGCCATTGATACGCCGATGGCAGCTTCTACCAAAACGGACCCGAAGATACTGGAACAGACCCTAGCCATAATCCCTCTTCATAGAATGGGAGAAGCAAGGGAAGTCACTAACACCGTTCTATTTCTAGTGTCTAATGCCTCGTCTTATATTACAGGCTCTGTTATTGTCGTTGATGGCGGCTGGCTGGCCGGATAATTTACCCTGTTAAACAGTCACTAAGCAAATTTAACAAGGTTTATGTCAAAAATTACCGAAGACACAAGTTTAGCTGATGTTTTAGAGCATCCTGAAGCAGGAAAAATCCTGGAAAAATATAATTTGCCTTGTTTACAGTGCCCTTTTGCCAAAATCGAGGCAGAAAAATTGAAAATTGGTCAGGTTTGCCAGCAGTACGGGATTGAAACGAAAAAACTGTTGGAAGAATTAAACAAGATAGGATAAAATAAGAGGGCTTGACTATTATTCTTGCTTAAAATAAGCTAATATAAGTTGTGGATAACAACCCGGTAGTGAAATTTTGACTCCCCTTGGCTATATTAATGCGTTGCGAAGCAAAACACTAGTCAAAATTCTACTACCGGGAAAAGGTCGAGTTTGAAAATTTAATTTTAATATATTTTGGACTATGGCAACAACAGCATATTGCGTAAAATGTAAAGCAAAAAGAGAAATGGAGAATGCAAGGGAGGTTACCATGAAGGGTAAAGGTGGAGTAAAAAGAAGAGCGATGACCGGAACTTGTCCCAAGTGCGGAACGAAGATGTTCCGAATTTTAGGGAAGGCCTAAATATACAAAGAACAACGGGCACTGTCGCCCCAAAAATTTTGCAAGAAGAAATATAATAAAACCGAGTTTAGGATTTACCTTGACCCGGTTTTGTTTTCGAGTATTCTTGCTTATCAAGAGGTCTTGGACACTTTAGAGAAATATGATATAACTGTTTTGAGAACCGATAGAGAGACGGAGATATTAAAATTATAAGCGATGGTAAAAATTTAAAAATTATATTATGAAATTTCCAATTTTCAAAACCAAAACAAAAGGAGTAACAAAGAAATTCAATTTAGCCGACCCGAAAGAGAGAGCGGCTTATTTTCAATCAAAGGCCGGGCTGGAAATTGCTAAATTGAGGAAATATTTAAGAAGAAATACTTTCATTGCTTATTTTCTAGGAAAGAAAAATTCCGGCAAGGGAACTTATACAAAAATGCTTGCCGAGATACTTGCTCCGGAGAAGATATCGCACTTTTCAATTGGCGATATGATCAGAGAAGTGGATGAAGAACTTAGGAATAAAAAAAGAAAAAGAGAATTATATTCCTTTTTGGAAAGAAATTATCGGGGCTGGCTCCCCTTTAAAAGAGTATTTTCTGCCTTAGAAAAGAGAAGCACGAAAACTCTTTTGCCGAGCGAGTTAATTTTAGCTCTGGTAAAAAGGGAAATATTTAGAAGAAAAAAGAAAACTCTTTTTATTGACGGTTTTCCTAGAGACCTAGATCAGGTTTCTTATTCTTTATTCTTTCGGGATTTGATTGGCTATCGAGAAGACCTAGACATTTTTGTTTTAATTGACGTTCCCGAAAGTGTCATTGATGAAAGAATTAAATGGCGAAGAGTCTGTCCTAGATGTCAGACCTCAAGAAATTTTAAATTACTTCCCACTTCAAAGATAGATTACGATAGGAGAAAAAAAGAGTTTTATTTAGTTTGCGATAATCCAAGTTGTCCGGCCTACCTGTCGGGTAGACAGGGAGTAAGAATGATTGCCAAAGAAGGAGACGAATTAGGAATAGCACCGATAAAAGAAAGATTAAAATTAGATGAGAAATTAATAAGACAGGCCTTTTCTCTGTACGGAATTCCCAAAATATTTTTAAGAAATTCTTTACCCGTAAAGATTGCTAAAAAATTCGTTGATGATTACGAAATTACTCCCGAATATAACTATCAATGGGACAAAGAAGAAAACGAAGTAAGGATCATTGAAAAACCATGGATTATTCGGGACGATGAAGGAGTCCCATCCTATAGTTTATTAGCGGCGCCGGTAACAGTTTCCTTAATAAAACAAATGGCAGATGTTTTAGAGCTTTGACTTGACTAATAGTTTGACTGAGAGGTAGAATAAAATTAGCCTTGTGTCTTCTAGCTAGATTCTGGTCAAACGTTCTTTTCGGGAGTCGGATATGTTCTCCTTCTATCGGAAGAAGACTTGGACGCCCACTTAATAATTTTCCGGATTACGAACCTTCTAGAAGAAACACAGGGCATCAAAAAACGTCCCTGGTCAGGGCGTTTTTTGAATGATTGAAAAGTAAGTTCTTATATTTTAAAGATAGACAGTTAATAGAAGGTAATTTTTAGAGAGAAATTTTCGGGCCAGGGCGAATCGAACGCCCGCTTTACCCACCCCAAGGGCATGGACTACCATTATCCTATGGCCCGTAACCGAAGATTATTTTTTCTTGGCTAGTGTTTTAATACATTTGGCGCAGGCCAAGATTCGTTTTCCAGCGAATTTTTTATAGGCCGGCTTTTTAACATCCGAAGGAATCTTTACCCATTGTAAGTTGGGATATTTTCTTTTTTTGATGGTTGGGTTATATTTTCCTCGGAGTTTTTTCAATCTCCAGACCATCGTGCCCCTCTTTTTGCAAATTTGACATTCTTTTGCCATATAATCTAATGTTAAAATTTTTTTAAAAAATTTACAATATATGTTATACTGATAACGTCCTGTGTTGGAAAAGATGAGGGTAGTGACTGATTTTATATTATTGTTATGGAATATATTTTTTTAATTGCCATTTTAATTTTTTCTGTAGTTATTCACGAAGTTTCTCATGGAGCAGTAGCCAACTATTTAGGCGATCCGACTGCCAAATACGCCGGCCGCCTGACTTTAAATCCAATCAAACACTTAGATCCGATTGGTTCTGTTTTGGTGCCACTATTTTTAGTTTTGATGAAAAGTCCATTCTTGATTGGTTGGGCAAAGCCGGTGCCGGTGAATCCTTATAATTTTAATGATCAAAAATACGGTTCAGCCAAAGTAGCCTTGGCTGGTCCAGGAGCAAATCTGGCAGTCGCTTTATTTTTTGGCTTAACTTTAAGGTTTTTCCCAGGGATTGCTGTTACGCCTAGCCTTGTTTTAATCTTCAGCTACATTGTCTTCATAAATATTCTTTTAGCCATATTTAATTTACTACCAGTTCCTCCCCTGGACGGTTCCCATATTCTCTTTACCTTTTTGCCCCCACGTTTTGAAAGGTTCAAAATATTTTTGGGGCAATTCGGCATCTTTGTTTTACTTTTTCTTATTTTCTTTTTATTCCGTTACTTATTTTTGATTATCAACCTGATTTTTTATCTCATTGTCGGATACCCTTTCCCTGCTTTTTAAGTGTTGACTATTAAACTTAATCCTGTTAAAGTTCAATTTATTATGCCGACTATTAGACAACTAATAAGAAAAAGAAGGAAGAGGATAAAAAAACGCGGCAAGACGCCGGCCTTAGGAGCTGGCTTTAATGTTTTGAAAAATCAGCCCAGAAAGTATCCTTCTCCATTTAAAAGAGGGGTTTGTCTTAAAGTTTTTACTGTTACTCCAAAAAAACCAAACTCAGCCATGAGAAAAGTGGCCAGAGTGAGATTGTCCAGCGGCCAAGAAGTGACCGCATATATTCCCGGGGAAGGTCATAATTTACAGGAGCATTCAATTGTTTTAATTCGCGGAGGAAGAGTCAAAGATTTGCCAGGGGTAAGATACCATATTGTCAGAGGAATATTAGATACTGGCGGAGTGGAAGGAAGAAAACAGGAAAGAAGTAAATACGGAACGAAGCGTGAGAAATAATATGAGAAGCACAAAGAAAACCAAAAGAGAAATAACTCCTGACCCTGTTTATAGCAGCGTTACCGTTGCCAAATTTATTAATCAGGTGATGCGCCGAGGGAAGAAAAGTATTGCCCAAAAAATTGTTTACGGGAGTTTTGATATTATAAAAGAAAAGACAAAAAAAGAACCCTTGGAGATTTTTAATTCAGCCCTCAGCAATGTTAGACCTTTATTAGAAGTAAAACCGAAAAGAATTGGCGGAGCGACTTATCAAGTACCGAGACAGGTACCTGATGAAAGAGGAGAGACACTGGCTATCCGTTGGATAATTCGAGCAGCGACATTTAAAAAAGGAAAATCAATGAAAGAAAAATTAGCTGGAGAATTAATCGAAGCGGCAAATAATACAGGAGTCGCTGTCAAGAAGAAAGAAGATACTCATCGAATGGCCGAAGCCAACAGAGCTTTTGCTCATTTCGCCTGGTAAACCCTGTTGAATTTAGTTTAACGACTATTTAACAGGGTAAATTTTATGCCCAGACAATATCCAATTGAAAAATATCGCGACATAGGCATTATTGCCCATATTGACGCCGGTAAAACTACTGCTACCGAGCGAATTTTGTTTTATGCCGGAATTTCCCATCGCATTGGCGAGATTGATTTGGGAAACACTATTATGGACTGGATGGCCCAGGAAAGAGAAAGAGGGATTACTATTACTTCAGCTGCCACCACTTGTTTTTGGACACCACTGGAAGCTAAAAGCCGTGAGCGGGGCAATCCATCCGAAATACGCATTAACATTATTGACACTCCCGGTCACATTGATTTTACGGCTGAAGTACAAAGATCATTAAGGGTTTTGGATGGAGCGGTGGTAATTTTTGATGGTGTGGCCGGAGTAGAACCTCAGTCAGAAACAGTTTGGCGGCAGGCGGATAAATTTAATGTTCCGAGAATTTGTTTTATTAATAAAATGGATAGAATGGGAGCCGATTTTTATAAAAGCCTAGAGTCTATCTGGCAGAAATTATCACCCAATGCAGTAGCTATGCAGATTCCCATTGGCGCAGAAAGTGCCTTTGAGGGTGTAGTTGACTTATTAAAGATGAAAACCCTTAAGTTTAAAGGAGATCATGGTGAAGAAGTAATAGAAGAAGATATTCCAGAAGATTTACTAGAGAAAGCCAAAGAATGGAGAGAAAAATTAGTTGAGAAAATTGTCGCTGAAGACGAAAAGACCCTAGAAAGATATTTAGCTCAGGAAGAAATTTCTATTGAGGAACTAAGAAATAGTTTAAGAAAGGCAACCATTAATTACCGGTTGATCCCCGTTTTTACTGGATCGGCTTTAAAGAACAAAGGAATTCAGCCAGTCTTAGACGCTATTTGTTATTATTTACCAAACCCTACAGAACTTCCGTCAGTTAAAGGAATTGACCCCAAAACCGGAAAAGAGGCCGAGAGAAAACCAGCGGACGTAGAGCCCTTTTCGGCTTTGGCTTTTAAGGTTGCCACTGATCCTTACGTTGGAACATTAACTTATTTCCGGGTTTATTCTGGAAATTTGAAACGGGGCGTCTACCTATTAAATACTACCAGTCAAGAAAAAGAAAGAATTGGTCGAATTTTGAGGATGCATGCCAATTCTAGAGAGGAGGTGGAAGAAATTTTTGCTGGAGACATCGTCGCTACTGTAGGATTAAAAGCTACTTCCACCGGCCACACCCTTTGCGACCCGATGCACCCCATTGTTTTAGAAAAAATTATTTTTCCCGAGCCGGTCATCGGTATTCGCATCGAGCCGAAAACCAAGGCTGACCAGGAAAAGATGAGTTTAGCATTAAAGAGGCTAGCCGAAGAAGATCCGACTTTTCAAATCAAAGGAGACCCGGAAACTGGTGAAACTATTATCTCTGGTATGGGCGAGCTGCATTTAGAAATTATTGTTGATCGAATGAAAAGAGAATTTAATGTAGAAGGGAACGTCGGTCGGCCTCAGGTGGCCTATAAAGAAACGATTAAAGAAATGGCGGAAGCGGAAGGGAAATATGTTAGACAGACTGGCGGCCGCGGTCAATATGGCCACGTTTGGCTAAGAGTAGAACCAAAACAGAGAGGAGAAGGTTTTGATTTTATTGATGAAATCAAAGGCGGGATTATTCCTCAGGAATTTATTCCGGCTGTGGAGAAAGGAATTAAAGAAGCTCTGGACAAAGGAATCTTAGCTGGCTATCCTCTGGTAGATCTTAGCTGCGCCTTATATGACGGCTCCTTCCATGAGGTTGATTCCTCGGAATTGGCTTTTAAAATTGCTGGCAGTATGGCTCTTCAAGCAGCTGCTAAAAGAGCCAAGCCGGTTTTATTAGAACCGATAATGAGGTTAGAAGTTATTTCGCCCCAAGATTTTTTTGGCGATGTTATCGGGGATTTATCTGCTCGACGGGGGAGAATTGAAGAAACGAAAGACAGATTAAACCTAAAAGTGATTGATGCTAAGGTTCCTCTAGCTGAGATGTTTGGCTACGCTACTTCTTTAAGATCGTTGACAGAAGGAAGAGGAACTTTTACAATGGAATTTGATCGGTATGAAGTGGTTCCTAATAATATAATGCAAGAAATTATTGACGGCAAAAGACGATAATTATTCACAATTTAACTATTGACCAAGCACTTAATCTTTGTTATAAATTACCTAAGTCTACTTACCGACCAGAAATAAAATTAGATTAAGTGTTCAGTTGACTATTTTAAAAAGGTTAATAAAATAATAATATAATTAACGTAATTAAGTAACTAGTGATCGGTAACCAGTAATAAACAAATGTTAATAATTACTGGTTATGGTTTATCCGTTACTTGTTAATAAATTTATGGCAGAGAAAGAAAAATTTGTTAGAGGAAAGCCTCACGTTAATATTGGTACCATTGGCCATGTCGCTCATGGAAAAACCACCTTAACTGCGGCTATTACTCATATTTTAAAATTAAAAGGATTGGCTGCCAAAGAATGGACAGTCGATGAAATCAATGCCGCTCCCGAAGAGAAAGCCAGAGGGTTAACTATTACTATTACTCACGTGGAATATGAGACTGATAAACGCCACTACGCCCATATTGATTGCCCCGGCCACGCCGATTATGTCAAAAATATGATTACGGGAGCTGCTCAAATGGATGGGGGTGTTTTAGTTGTTTCAGCTTCCGACGGTCCGATGCCGCAAACAAGAGAACATATTCTTTTAGCCAGACAAGTTGGCTTACCTGCTTTAGTAATATTTTTGAATAAATGCGATGCGGTAGATGATCCGGAAATGATTAATCTGGTAGAGTCAGAATTGAGAGAACTTCTGAAAAAATATAATTTTCCCGGGGATGAGATTCCAATTATTCGGGGTTCAGCCCTGAAAGCCTTGGAGACAAAATCAGTTGACGAAGAGGCGGCCAAGCCAATTTTGGATTTAATAAAAGCAATTGATGATTATATTCCAGAACCTAAGAGAGAAATAGATAAGCCGTTTTTAATGGCGATTGAAGACGTTTTCTCAATTGCCGGCCGAGGAACAGTGGCCACAGGAAGAATTGAGAGAGGAGTAATTCATCAAAATGAAGAAGTGGAAATAGTAGGAATTAGACCAACAGCTAAAAGTGTGGCTGTTTCAGTTGAGATGTTCAGAAAAGTATTAGATGAAGGAAGGGCTGGAGATAATGTAGGGATTCTCTTACGAGGGTTAGAGAAAGAAGATGTTGAGAGGGGCCAGGTTTTGGCAAAACCGGGTAGCATTACGCCCCACACTGAATTTGAAGGAGAGGTTTATGTTTTGACCAAAGAAGAAGGTGGAAGGCACACTCCTTTCTTTGCCGGCTACAAACCCCAATTTTATTTCAGAACTACCGATATTACTGGAGATGTTACTCTGCCAGAAGGGACGGAAATGGTTATGCCGGGCGACACCATTAATTTAATAATTAAATTAATTGCGCCGATCGCCCTTGAAGAAAAACAAAGATTTGCTATTCGAGAGGGTGGGAAAACCGTAGGGGCAGGAGTGGTTACTAAAATAATTAAATAGCTCTCACAAATAGGAAACGGATTCAGAAGCGAACAAAAAGATAATTGATTAGTTTATTATCCGCTAAATATCCACTTATAATTAGTGAAAGTTCTTTTGAAGAAGATGGCCAAAAAGAAGGCAACAGTAATCAAAGAGGAAATTAAACCCAAGATCCGGATTAAATTACGGGCCTATGACAATAAGGTGATTGATAATTCGGCTAAACAAATTATTGAGGTAGCCGGTCGTTATGGAGTCGAGGTTTCTGGTCCGGTTCCTTTGCCTACCGAGATTCATAAATACACCGTCAATCGTTCTTCTTTCGTACACAAAGATAGCCGGGAGCAATTTGAAACGAGAGTTCACAAAAGGCTAATTGATATCATTAGCCCAACTCCAAAAGTAATTGATGCTTTAATGAGCCTGACTCTGCCAGCCGGAGTGGATATTGAAATCAAAATGTGATTTGTCAAGACCAATAAACACGGATAATAACGCAGAAAGACACACGAGATTTACAAAAATAAATTTTCGCTGTATAATTTAAATGGTTAAAGTTAATGAATTTAAAATTTAATTTTTAATAAAAAAATAACCATGGTAGATTGCCGGGTTATTACCCGGTTTTCTGTTATTCGTGTTGCTAGTTCTTATAAATATGAAGTTTATTCTTGGTCTGAAATCAGGCATGTCTCAAATTTTTGATGAAGAGGGGAATGTTATCCCGGTGACTTTGGTTGAGGCCGGCCCCTGTATTATTACCCAGATTAAAACCGAAGAGCCCCGAAGTATCGCCAAAGGTAAATTGCCAGATAAGAAAGATAGCTATGAAGCAATTCAAATTGGATTTCAGAATTTAAAGAAGAAAAAAACAAAAAAAACACAAAAAGATAAGCCATTCAGGCATCTAAGGGAATTTAGGGGCGATATAGACATTTCAAAATACAAAGAAGGAGATAAGATTGATGTTTCAATTTTTCAAGAAGGAGATATGGTTAAGGTTACTGGACTCTCCAAGGGCAAAGGTTTTGCCGGAGTGGTAAAAAGATGGCACTTTACCGGTCGACCAGCCACCCACGGAACAAAACATGAATTGAGAACCCCGGGTTCGGTTGGCTCTTCTTTTCCCGAAAGAGTAATTAAGGGTAAAAAAATGGCCGGTAGAATGGGTCATGAAAGAAGAACAATTAAAAACTTAAAAATAATAAAAGTTGACCCAGAGAAAAATCTAATCGCTGTTCAGGGTGCAGTGCCCGGAGTAAAAGGCGCTCTTCTTGAGATTCGAGGTTAACCATAAAATTTTGAAAATTGTGAAAACGATACTTTATAATCAGAGAGGCGAGGAGGTGGGAACAACTTTATTACCAAGAGAGATTTTTGATGTAGAAATAAATCCTGATTTAATACATCAGGTGATAGTTTCGCAGATGGCAAACCGGAGAAAAGTTGTTGCCCATACCAAGAATAGAGGAGAAGTTAGGGGTGGGGGAAGAAAGCCTTGGCGGCAGAAAGGAACAGGTAGAGCCAGACACGGTTCAATTCGTTCGCCTCTCTGGCGAGGAGGAGGAGTAACCTTCGGCCCAAGAAAAGAAAGAGTTTTCAAGAAAAAAATTCCGAAGAAAATGAAAAGAAAAGCCCTCTTTATGGTTTTATCGAGTAAATTTAAGAATAAGCTGCTGATCGTTTTAGATGAATTGAAATTAGAAAAAGCCAAGACTAAGTTTTTAGTTAAATTATTCGAAAACTTGAAAACAAAAATTAAAAACTTTAAGGGAGATAATGCCTTGGTTGCCTTACCGGGTTATGATAAAAATATAATTTTGGCGGCCAGAAACTTTTCTAAAATCGATACACTCTGGGCCCGAGATCTTAATGCTCTAGATGTTCTTTCTTCTAAATATTTAATTCTCCCTAAAGATTCAATAAAAGTAATAAAAGATACTTTTACCAAAAGATAATAAATTTAACAATAAGTTCATACTTATATGGGCATTAGAGATATTTTTAAAAGAAAAAAAATAAAACCGCTTGAGGTTAAAAAAAAGGAGGCTAATGAGATTAAAACTCAACAAATAAAACCTGAACGAGAAGTAGACAAGGAGAAGGTCAAGGATAAGGGCCGGCCGTCGACGACAACAAAAACTCGGGAGGCAAAAATTACCAAAGCTTACCGTATTTTGAAAATTCCTCAGGTTACTGAAAAGGCAACTGATTTGACAAAGGAAAACCAATATATTTTTAGAGTCTTTCCAAGAACTAATAAAACAGAGATTAAAAAAGCGATTAATGATTTGTACGGAGTAGATGTTTCAGATGTCAAAATTATAAAAGTGCCAGCCAAAAGAAGAAAGATAGGCAGAATTAGTGGCTGGCGAAAGGGATATAAAAAAGCAATTGTTAGATTAAAGGAAGGACAGAAGATTGAGGTTTTACCTAGATGAAGATTAGAAAATCGAAATTTTAAATTTGAAGCAAATTAAAATGACCAAAACCCAAAACTCAAAAAAGATATTAACAAAGAAAAAACCGGAAAAAAAATTACTTCTATCTTTAAAGAAAAAAGCTGGTCGCGGAAGATCAGGCAGAATCACTGTTCGTCATCGGGGTGGCGGAGCAAAACGGCTTTATCGCTTGATTGATTTTGGACAAGAAAAACTAGAGATTCCGGGAAAGGTCATTGCCTTAGAGTATGATCCCAACCGAACAGCTTATATCGCTTTAATTGAATACGAGGACAGTGAGAAAAAATATATTTTAGCACCTAAAGACTTACAAACCGGAGATAAAATTATTTGCCAGGAAGCGGCGGAGATAAAGATTGGCAATAGAATAAGATTAATGAATATTCCGGTGGGAGCTCAAGTTTACAATGTTGAATTAGAGCCGGGCAGGGGCGGAAAAATAGTTAAGGCAGCTGGAACTTCGGCCAAAGTAATTGCCCAGGAACCGCCCTATACTCATTTGGAGCTTCCCTCAAAAGAAATTAGAAAGATACCTCAGCAATGCTTCGCCTCGATTGGCCAGGTCTCTCATCCCGAGAAAAGATTTGAGAAGATTGGTAAGGCAGGCAGAAAGAGATTGAAAGGCTGGCGACCGACTGTCAGGGGGACGGCAATGATTCCGCCTGATCATCCTCATGGCGGCGGCGAAGGAAGATCTCCCATTGGTTTAAAACATCCAAAAACGCCGTGGGGGAAACCTGCTAAGGGAGTAAAAACTAGAAGAAAAAAATGGACCGAGAGACTAATTATAAAACAGAGAAAACACCGATAGTAGAACGATTGGCGTTCGCTACGGGACAAGAAAAACTATGACGCGTTCACTTAAAAAAGGCCCATACATTTACCAAAAATTATTAGAGAAAGTCAAGAAAACTAAACCCGGGGAAATTATCAAGACCTGGTCTCGGGACAGTGTTATTACGCCGGAAATGATTGGTTTTACTTTCGGAGTTCATAATGGCCGAGAGTTTATTCCAGTTAAAGTGACTGAAGAGATGGTTGGTCATAAACTTGGCGAGTTTTCGCCGACCACCAAATTCTCCAGGCATGGCGGAAGAATGCAGAGAGAATTAGAGGCAAAAGTGACTGAAAAAGAAGCCGCCCAAATAAAACAGACACCAGAAGAAAAATCAGAATAATATGTCGGTGACAGCCAAGCTCCCATATTTAAGAATCGCGCCCCGCAAGGTAAGAATAGTTGCCGATTTAGTGAGAAGAAAATCAGTTGAGGAAGCTCAGGCAATTTTGAATTTTACAACGAAAAAAGCAGCACCGATTTTACTTAAACTTTTGAAACAAGCTGTTTCCAGCGCCAAAACAAACTTACAATTAGAAGAAAAAAATCTTTATATTTCTAAAATTTTAATTGACGAGGGCCCAAAATACAAAAGATGGAGGCCGCGAGCCAGGGGAATGGCTACCCCAATTCAGAAAAGAACTTCTCATGTAACCATCGTATTAGATGAGGTCGTGAAAAAACCAAAAAAAGCTAAGAAGCTTAAAAAGGCCAAAGAAATTCGTCCCGAGCCCGCTAAAGAGAGAGAGTTTAAGAAAATACCGAGGATAGAAAAACCAAAACTAAAACCAGAAAAAGAAGAGAGAAAGCCAGTAATTGAAAGAGGTATAAGGAGAATTTTCCGACGTAAAGCCTTTTAGTAAAACGTCCACTATGGCTAAAAAAGTTCATCCAAAAGCATTTAGGATAAAACAAATAACTGATTGGGAGTCTCGAGGATTTTATAAAAAAGACTCTGGGAAGTTGCTGAAAGAGGATTTTGAAATTAGGCAATTTTTGAAAAAGAAGATTGGGAAATTAGGGGTGGAGAAAATCCAAATTGAGAGAGCTACAGGGAAAATAAATATTATAATTTTTTCCGCCCGACCCGGTCTGATTATTGGTCGAGGAGGAGAGGGCGTAGAAGCCTTAAAAAAAGAATTAGAGGAGAAGATTTTGAAAAAAGGAAAAGCAGCCCTCGCTAAAAATAAGGTAACTAAAGAAATAAAGCTGGAAATTAGAGAAATCAGAGATCCTTGGGCGTCAGCTGCTTTGGCTGCTCAATATATTTCACAGCAAATTGAAAAAAGAGTTCCTTATCGGCGAGTTTTAAAACAAGCCCTGGATAAGATTACGACAGTCAAGGGAGTTGAAGGGGCTCGGGTTCAAGTGGCTGGCCGATTAGATGGGATAGAGATTGCCAGAACTGAGTGGTTAAAAAAAGGTCGTCTTCCGAGGCAGACCTTAAGGGCCGATATTGATTTTGCTCAGGATACGGCTTATTGTACCTACGGAACAGTCGGAGTAAGAGTCTGGATTTATAAGGGTGAACGCTTTAGTTAGATTAAGAGTTTAAATAATAAGATTTAAATTGCGAAGTGTTATTTCAGAAAAATCGTAGAAATCTTTAATACCAAATTATAAACCCAATATGTTGATGCCTCGTAAAGTTAAACATCGGAAGTGGCGGAAAGGTGTTTGCAAAGGGATCGAGACTCGGGCAACCGAACTAGTCTTTGGCTCCTTTGGCCTAAAAAGTTTAGGGACAAGACGAATTTCCGCTCGCCAGATTGAAGCTGCCAGACGAGCAATCTTGCGTTATCTGAAAAAAGGGGGGAAAGTATGGATTAGAATTTTCCCGGCAAAACCAGTTACTAAAAAAGGAATTGAGGTACCAATGGGTGGTGGAAAAGGGGCAGTTGATCATTACGTTTTTCCAGTTAAGCCAGGTCGAATTATTTTTGAATTAGAAGGAATAAAGGAAGAGACTGCCCGAGAATCCTTAAGAACAGCTGCTGATAAATTGCCAGTTAAAACTAAATTTATAAAAAAATGAGCCCCGTTAGAAACCTCATGGGATATTTATCGGGGACACTATTTACGAACAAGGATTTGCTTAAAGTTAACATCAGTTATATAAAAGCAGATTTTTAACGAGAGTGGAACTAGCTGAGTTACGACAAAGATCAAAAAATGAATTGCAAAAAATGCTTCAAAGTTCGCAAGAGAGATTGCGACAACTACGGTTTGATTTAGCTGCTGGCAAGATAAAGAATGTTAGGGAAGTCCGAAAAATAAAAAAGGAGATTGCCAGAATATTAACCTTGTTAAAACAATAAACTTATGCCGAAAAGACAACTAACAGGCACAATTATATCAAATAAAATGGCAAAGACGGTAGTGGTTAAGGTTGAAAAACTGAAGGAGTACCCGAGGTATAAAAAGAGATATAAATTTTCCAAAAAATATAAAGCCCATACCGACCAAAAACATCAAGTCGGCGATAAGGTCATAATTGAAGAGTGTAGACCAATTAGCAAAGAGAAAAGATGGAGGGTTATTAGAAAAATTTGAACTATATTTAGACTATCACTATGATTCAGCCACGCAGTATGTTAAAAGTTGCTGACAATACAGGAGCAAAGATTCTCCAATGCTTTCATGTCCTCGGTGGCTCAAAAAGAAAATATGCCCAATTAGGAGATGTTATTGTCGGAACAATAAAAAAAGCCGAACCAAGAAGATTAGTAAAAAAGCACGATGTAGTTAGGGCAGTAATTATTAGGCAGAAAAAATTCTTGCGTCGGCCGACAGGTATCTATATTCGATTTGATGATAATGCCTGCGTTATTCTGGAAGGAAAGACAAAAGCTCCTAAAGGAGGAAGAATTTTAGGGCCAGTAGCAAGAGAAGTAAAAGAAAAAGGATTCGAGAAAATAGCGGCATTGGCGGAAGAACTGATATAATGATAGATACAAGATTAAAGCGAGGTTCACATAAGATTATTTAGCATTTATATGAAGATAAAAAAAGGCGATACAGTTTTAATAATTTCAGGAAAAGATAGGGGCAAGAAGGGTAAAGTTTTAGAAGCTCTTTCAAAAGAAGGAAAAATTTCGATTGAAGGTATAAACTTGATGAAAAAACATCAGAAACCAAAAAAAAGCGGAGAAAAAGGCCAGATTGTTCAGTTACCAAAACCAATTGATATCTCAAATGTAAAGTTAATTTGCCCAAAATGCGGAAAGGCTACTAGGATCGGGTACAAATTATTCAAAGAGCATCGCTCTTCTCATGCCTCAGCTGAAGCCTTGGCGGCAGAAGATAAGAAAAAATACAGAATATGCAAGAAGTGCGGACAAGAAATTTAAAAATGGATCAATTATATGCTTAAACTAAAAGATAAATATAATAGTGAAGCAATTCCCGGAATGATGGAGAGGTTTAATTATAAGAATGCCATGGCGGTTCCTAAACTTGAAAAAACAGTGATTAATGTTGGTTTCGGAAGATTGATTGCTGGTAAAAATTCCGACGAGCAGAAAAAGATTCAAAATGTCATCCTAGGGGATCTGAGCTTAATTTCTGGTCAGAAACCAGTTCTTAAGAAAGCCAAAAAATCAATTTCTGCCTTTAAAACAAGAAAAGGCCAAGTTATCGGAGCTACCGTTATTTTAAGAGGAAGAAAGATGTCTGATTTTTTAGAAAGATTAATTCATATTGCTCTCCCCAGATTACGGGATTTTCAAGGAATAGAAACTTCTTCTTTTGATAAAAAGGGAAATTTAACTATCGGAATCAGCGAGCATATTGCTTTCCCAGAAATTTTACCAGAAAAGGCCAAAAACATTTTTGGTTTAGAGATAACAGTAGTTAGCACAGCGAGAACCCGTGAAGAAGGTATAGAATTATTAAGATTACTTGGTTTTCCAATAAAACAATGACGACTAAAGCGCAAATAGCAAAATCGCAAAAGAAACCAAAATATAAAAGTCGAGTTGTCAGACGCTGTTTTCGTTGTGGGAGAAAAAGAGGATATATGAGAAAATTTGGGTTGTGCAGAATTTGCTTTAGAGAATTGGCTAATCAAGGATTGATACCAGGAGTAAAAAAATCATCATGGTAAACCGTTGATACAACCATGGATCCTATTTCCGATATGTTAACTTCTATAAGAAATGCTCTGGCCGTGAAACATTCAACGGTTATTATTCCTTTTTCCAATTTAAAATATGAGATTGCCAAAATTTTTGAAAAAGAAGGCCTTGTTGAGAGAATTGAAAAAAAAGGGAAAAAATCAAAAAGGCTTATTGAGATTACCTTGAAATATAGTGATAATGAACCGGCAATTTCGGGATTAAAGAGGATATCGAAACCTGGTCAAAGAATTTACTCTAATTGGAAGAAGATAAAAAGAGTTAAAGGAGGTTACGGAATGGCGATTATTTCTACTTCAAAAGGTCTAATGACCAACAAAGAGGCCAGAAAAAATAAAGTAGGAGGAGAGATGATTTGTGAGGTATGGTAACTATTCTATAGGCGTAGGGTTACCACAAGTAAAATCAAAAGATAAAAATTATGTCAAGAATAGGCAGAAAACCTATTTTAATACCGGGAGACGCGGAAGTAAAGATTGAGGGCAATGTTATTATCGCCAAAGGTCCTAAGGGTGAGCTTTCTAAAGAATTTAGACCTGAAATTACAATTGAGATAAAAGAAAGCAGAATTTTTGTTTCACCCCGGATTGAAAACAAGCAAACCAGGGCGTTATGGGGTTTAACCAGAGCCTTAATATCCAATATGGTAAAAGGAGTGACCGAGGGTTTTGAAAAAAAATTGGAGATAGAGGGTCTAGGCTTCAAAGCCCAAGTAACAGGAAATGACCTAGAATTGTTTATCGGATTTAGCCATTCTGTTAAAGTAAGAGCACCAGAAAATGTAAAGTTTACAGTTGAAAAAAATATTATTACTGTCTCTGGCCCCGACTTGGAAAAGGTTTCTCAGATTGCCGCCAAAATAAGAAAGACAAAACCAGCTGAACCCTATAAAGGCAAGGGAATTAAATATCTCGGTGAGGTAATTAGAAGAAAAGTGGGAAAGAAAGTGGTGACAACGGCCGTATAAAGTTATGTTTGCTGAATTTACAATTCGTCTCACGTTGAGCGAAGCGAAACTAAAGATTAAGTTTTGCTTCAACGATCATCTCAATAAAAAAATTTACTTCGATGCTGAAAAAACAAGAAAAAAGATATAGGCGTCGTAAAAAAGTTAGAGCCAAAATATTCGGAACCGCAAAACTACCGCGTCTATCTGTTTTTAAATCTAATCAGTATATCTATGTTCAATTGATCGATGACGATAAGGGTAGAACGATTGTTTCAGCTAAGGGTAAATTGAACATCAAGCAGGCAAAAAAAACAGGAGAATTAATTGCCAAAAAAGCCCGGGAAAAAAAGATTGAGAAAGTAGTTTTCGATCGAGGAGGATACGGATACCATGGAAGAGTGAAAGCGATAGCCGAAGGAGCTAGAGAAGGAGGACTTAAGTTTTAATTTTGAATTCCAAATTTTAAAATTTAAATCATGATTATTCAAAAAAATAAGTTTCTAGGAGATAAATTTAGGAAAAAGGACGAATTTGAGTCCAAGCTTTTAGATTTGGCCAGAGTAGCCCATACTAGGGCCGGGGGAAAAAAATTAAGATTTAGGGCAATAATCGTTACCGGAGATAAAGCTGGGAAAGTGGGCGTAGGTGTAGCTTCTGGGTTAGATGTCGCCCAGGCGGTGGAAAAAGCTACTTTTCAGGCAAAGAGAAATTTAATTAAAATCCCAATTGTTGAAAATACTATTCCTCACGAAGTAGAGGCCAAATTTGGGCCAGCCCAAATTTTGCTTAGACCTCAAAGAAAAGGCCGGGGTTTGGTAGCCGGCGGAACAGTAAGAATTATCTGTCAGTTAGCTGGGATAAAAAATATTTCATCTAAGGTTTTAAGTAGAACCGGAAATAAATTAAATAACGCTAGAGCAACCATAAAAGCGCTCAAAAAAATCAAATATGCAACTTCACGAAATTAAGCCAATCCATAAATTAAAAAAGTCAAAACGCATTGGCCGCGGCGGTAAAAGAGGTACTTATTCTGGTCGGGGAATAAAAGGCCAGAAATCTAGGGCCGGCCGGAGGTTTAAGCCGGTTATCAGGGAATT
>LJNE01000005.1 GCA_001303125.1 Parcubacteria bacterium DG_74_1
TATTTTTTTCCTTGCTCTCAATTTGACCCCTTTCGATAAAAAGATTAAAAATTCCTTTTATTTAGTATCTTCGCCGATACAGAATATTTTTTGGGGGGCCGGGGTTAGGGCATCTGGTTTTTTTGAATTTATAATCGAAATGAAACATTTAAAAGAAGAAAATGAAGAGTTGAAATTGCAAGTTCAGAATCTTTTAGCCGAAAATGAAGTTCTTAAAGATTTTAAGGAAGAAAACAAGATGTTAAGAGAGGCTTTGGGAATAGGTCTGGAAAAAGAATTCCAGATGGCGTTAGCTCGGGTTCTTGGAAAAGACGTTGCCCAAGACTCTATTTTAATTAATAAAGGGGCTCAAGACGGTATTTCAGAGGGTCTGCCGGTTATTACTTCTCAAAAAGCTTTAATTGGTAGGATTGGCCAAGTTTATAGCAACTTTTCCAAGGTTCTTTTAATCTCCCATCCCCAAAGTTCATTCGATGGAAAAGTAACAGATAGCGAAGTCTTAGGGGTGGTAAAGGGAGAAGGGAATCTAAAAGTAGCATTTGATTTTATCCCTAGAGAAAAAGAAATTAAAGAGGGGGACGTGGTGATAACCAGCGCCTTGGGTGGAGAGCGTGCCTTGAGTGGAGTTTTCCCTTTCGGGTTGTTGGTTGGGAAGGTTAGACGGATTGAAAGAGCTGACCCTGAGCCTTTTTATTGGGCCGAACTCTCCCCATTTTTTAATATAGGAGAATTAGAGAAAGTATTCATAATCATAAATTACTAAAAGCGTAAGAAATTAAGCTCTCGCACCAATATTAATGAGAAATATTTTTATTTTAATCATTTTCTTTTATCTTGTGGCTTTGCTTCAAACTAGTTTTTTCCCTCACTTTCCTATGGGTCATTTGTCAAATTTTGTTTTAGTTCTGGTAATTGTGATTAATCTTTTTGAGGCGCAAGAAGGAAAGCTAGGCTTATTAGGTGCTTTCTTTGGCGGATTTTTTTTAGATATTTTTTCCGAAAATTTTTTGGGTTTTTGGGTTATAATTTTATTAACTACAGCCGTTTTTATCAAATTTGTTTTAAGAAAATATGTTCGGTTTCCTACCTTCGTACAAGTTTAAAAATCAAGAGAAGAACGGATCCCATATTGATATCGAACCGCACGAAATCCTCCTTGATAAATTGGCCAGGAAAAAGGACGAGGAGTTAGGCGTTTCAGAGAAAAAAATTGAGGTCCCTCTTTTAAAAATAATTCTTCAGGGATTATTAATTTTCAGTTTACTGCTTATTCTTTTGCTTTTTGCCAAAACTTTTCAACTTCAGATATTAGACCACGAAAATCTTTTAGTTTTGGCAGAAGGAAATAAATATGTTTTACGTCAAATTCAAGCTGAGAGGGGAGTAATTTACGACCGTGACCTAAAACAGCTGGTTTTAAATAAACCAAGCTTCGATTTAATTTTAGAGAAAAGCAAGCTTCCTTCGTCTGGCGAAGAAAGGACAAAAGTTTTAAAAGAGGTTTCTCAGATTTTAGAATTAGACTATAAAAATCTGGAGAAAAGAGTTGCCGAAAGCGAAAATCCTCAGGTTTTAATTTTTGAAAATTTAGACCATAAAACGTTAATAATTTTGGAGACAAAAATTGCCGAAGAACTCCCTGGATTTCAAATTGTTAACAATCCTATCCGAGAATATCAAGAAGGTAAAAATTTTAGCCACTTACTTGGTTATACGGGAAGAATTCAGTCGGAAGAAGTTAAAGAAGAACCCCAATTCTATTTAATCACCGATTATGTCGGCAGACTCGGCGTTGAAAGTTCTTACGAAGAGACTTTAAGAAAAAACCCAGGACAAATAAGAATTGAAAAAGATGCTTTGGGAAATATAATTTCACAGGAGGTGATTCAATTGCCCGAATCCGGCCAGAGTATAGTCTTGTGGCTCGATTCTGATTTACAAAAGAAAACGAAAGAACTTTTAGAGAGGCAATGCGAGGAGCTCGGTATAAATGGGGCAGCGGCTATAGCCCTTGATCCGAACACCGGCGGAGTCCTATCCTTGGTTTCTTTGCCCGACTTTGATAATAACTTATTTCAAAAAGGAGCTGACCAAGAGGAACTTCAACAGCTCTTAGATGATCCTTTTCAATTGAACCCTCTTTTTAACCGAGCAATTGCCGGTCGGGGATATCTTACCGGTTCTGTGATTAAACCTTTTATTGCTTCGGCCGCCTTAGAAGAAAAAATAATTTCACCGGAAAAAGAAATTTATGCTGGAGGCTTCATTGAGATTCCTGACCAATATAACCCAGAAAAGACCTATATTTATCGTGACTGGAAACTTCATGGCTGGACTAATTTAAGAAAGGCTATTGCCAATTCAGTCAATGTTTATTTTTATTCCATTGGCGGAGGTTATGAAGGACAGGCTGGCCTGGGCCCGACTAAGATTAGAGAATATTTGGAACTTTTTAATTGGGGAAAGAAAACCGGGATTGATTTGCCTAACGAAGGGACAGGCTTGGTTCCTGATCCGGAATGGAAAAAATCTTATTTCACAGAAAAAGAAGACCAGATTTGGTATGACGGCAATACTTATTATCTTTCCATCGGACAGGAATATGTTTCTGCTACGCCCCTTCAGGTTGCTGTTTCCTCTGTCGCGATTGCCAATGGAGGGAAATTATTCCAGCCTCAGGTAGTGAAAGGCANAGTTAATACTTCGATGAGCTCATTTCGTATTATTGAAGAGCTTGAGCCCAAAATTATTCGGGAGAATTTTATTGAGTCAGAAAACCTTCAAGTGGTTAGAGAGGGGATGCGTCAGACGGTGATTTCGGGTACAGCCACTGGTTGGTTAAATTTATTACCGGTCTCATCGGCTGCCAAGACGGGCAGTGCCCAGACGGGAAAATTTGACGAGGATGGCAATGAGTTGCTTCACAACTGGATAACCGTTTTCGCTCCTTATGAGAACCCCGAGATTGTTTTAACGATTATGCTAGAGAACGTCCCTGCAACTATGGGTGGCCCACTACCTATAGCCAAAGAAATTTTAGAATGGTACTTTACCCCCGAATAAAAATAAATTAGAATAAAATATTATGCCCACAATAGAGGAATTGAGGAAAATTAGGTTGAAGAAATTGGAAGCAATAAGAAAAGCGGGGATTTTAGTTTACCCTGAAAAGACAAAAAGAACTAATAAAATCGAAGAGGTCTTAAAAGATTTTAATAATTTGGTCCGTTCAAAAAAAGAATTAGTTCTAGTTGGGAAAATTCGTTCTCTTAGAGAGCATGGTGGAGCAACCTTTTTGCACTTAGAAGATGGAACTGGAAAAATTCAGGCATATTTCAAAAAAAATAGGATAGGAGAAGCAGGATATAGATTCTTTCTGAATAATTTTGATATTGGCGATTTCATTGAAATCAGAGGAGTTTTGTTTAAAACGAAGAAGGGAGAGAAAACTATTGAAGCAGCTGATTTCAAAATATTAGCAAAAAGCCTGTTGCCTTTGCCCGAAAAGTGGCATGGGTTCAAAGATATTGAGGAAAGGTTTAGAAAAAGATATTTGGATTTAATTTTTAATCCGGAAGTAAAAAGGAAGCTTGAATTACGTTCAATGATTATCAAAGAAATTAGAGAATTTCTGGAAAAAGAAGGATTTGTTTCGGTAGAAACTCCGATTTTACAGGCAATCTATGGCGGAGCTAAAGCGAAACCTTTCAAAACTTATTTAAATGCTTTGGACCTGAATTTATATTTAAGAATTTCACCTGAGCTTTATTTAAAAAGGTTACTGGTTGGTGGTCTTGAAAAAGTTTATGAAATAGGCAAAGTTTTTAGAAATGAAGGAGTGGACAGAAGTCATAACCCAGATTTTACCGTCCTTGAGTTCTATTGGGCTTACGCCGATTACAAAGATATGATGAAATTGGCCGAAAGGATGTTTGAGAACCTGCTTAAAAAAATTTTCGGCAAAATGGAAATTGCCTATGAAGGAAAGAAAATTAATTTTAAAACTCCTTGGCCAAGAGTAGAATTTAATCAGTTAATTAAGAAACATACAAAAATAAATTTAGACGAGATTAACTTAAAAGCTCTTAAAAAAGAGGCAACAAGATTAGGAATTAAAGTAAAAACTGGGGCCAGAAAGGCTGAAATTGCTGATGAGATTTACAAAAAAATTTGTCTGCCAAAAATTTGGCAACCAACTTTTTTAATCCACCACCCTTTAGGAACCTTTCCTCTGGCCAAGCAATTAACTGAAGATTCAAAAAAGACGGCTTCTTTCCAGTTGATTACCGGTGGTTGCTGGGAGTTAGTTTTGGGCTTTTCAGAATTAAATGATCCGATTGAGCAAAGAAAAAGATTCGAGGAACAAGAAAAATTTTTCAAAGAAGGACTTGAAGAAGCCCAAAGAATGGATGAGGATTTTTTGGAGGCTCTGGAATACGGTATGCCCCCGGCTGCCGGCTTCGGGATGGGAATAGACAGATTAGTAGCCTTATTAACCGATTCGCACTCTTTGCGAGAAGTTATACTGTTCCCAACAATGAAACCAAAATGAGATGCCACTTACTCCTTTACATCCAGGTTCGGCATTAATTTTAGGGGTTTTATTTCCGAAATTTTTTAACCTCTGGGCTTTATTTTTAGGAAGTACAGTCATGGATGTTGAACCGGTAGTTGGAATAATTCTTACCGGCTATTCCTACCATGGCTTTCTTCATACGATTTTAGGTGCTATTTCCGGCAGTCTCTTGGTAGCGGTAATTTTGTGGCAGTTTCGAAGGGAGTTAAATAATATTTCTTTAAAACTTAAGCTCAGACAATTTTTTTCTTTCCCAGCTTTATTTTTCAGCGCTTTGGTCGCCTGGTTAATACATATTTTCTTTGACAGCTTGAGTCATGCCGATGTTTTGCCTTTCTGGCCCTCGGAACGCAACCCGATTTTGATTGGCCACACCGCTTATTGGCCTTCAAGCTTAATTTTACTAACCCTATTAATTGCTGCTTTAATTATAATTATTAAAAAACGTCAATCCTATGCTTGATATAAAATTTATAAGAGAAAACCCGAAGAAAGTAAAAGAGGGTTGCCAAAAAAAACAGGTTAAAGTTAATATAGATCGGCTTTTAGAAGTGGATAGAAAACGTCGAGAAGTATTACGGGCTTTAGAAAATATGAAAGCTCAGAAAAATAAAGCCACGATTGAAATTAGCGGAACTAAAAAGGAGAACGAAAAGAGAAAGATAATTATGAAGATGAAAGAATTAGATAAAAAAAGCGACAGGCTAACTAAAACCACAAAAGAGCTGGATAAAGAGTTTAATAAATTAATACTCCAAATTCCCAATTTACCTCAAGAGGATGTTCCGGTTGGAAAAGATGAAAGAGATAATAAGATTTTAAAGGAGGTGGGGGAGATACCGGAATTTGATTTTGAACCACGAGATTATATGGAGATTGCTGAGAGATTAGATTTAATTGACGTTAAGAGAGCAGCCAAAATCTCCGGAAGTCGCTTTGGTTTTTTAAGGAATGAAGCAGTGTTAATCGAGGTCAGTTTAATTAACCTTGCCTTGGACAGTCTGACAGAAGAAGGATTCGTTCCAATCATCCCTTCGGTGATGCTGAAATCAGAAGTAACCAGAGGCATGGGTTACCTAGAACAAGCAGATAAAGAAGACGCCTATTATTTACCAAAAGATGACTTGTATTTAGTTGGTACTTCTGAACAATCAATGGGAGCAATGCATGCTGACGAAATTTTTCAGGAGAAAGAACTACCAAAAAGATATGTTGGCTTTTCTACCTGTTTCCGTCGGGAAGCGGGAGCCTATGGCAGAGATACTAGGGGTATTTTAAGGGTTCACCAATTCGATAAAGTAGAGATGTTTAGTTTTTGTCATCCCAATAAATCCAGAGATGAGCATCACTTTTTATTATCGATGGAAGAAAAATTAATGAGACTTCTAGGAATTCCTTATCGAGTAGTTCAAATGTGTACTACTGATATTGCTTTTCCCCAGGCAGCTAAGTTTGACATCGAAGCTTGGATGCCCGGTCAAGGTAAATATCGTGAAACCCATTCTACCTCGACTTGTACCGATTTTCAGGCCCGAAGATTAAATATTCGCTATAAGAAAAAAGATGGAGGCTTAGATTTTGTTCACACTTTGAATGGTACCGCCTTTGCTATCGGCAGAATGCTAATTACTATTATCGAAAACTATCAGCAGAAGGACGGAACCGTAAAGATACCCGATGTCTTACAAAAGTATACGAAATTTAAACAAATATCTAGAGGTTCAGCCTCTTAATATATTAGGAAATGTCCAATATTGTCATTCTTCATGGTTGGGGTTCAAATTCTCTGCGCTGGCAGAGGGTAAAAGAATTATTAGAAGGAAAAGGGATAGAGGTATTAATTCTTGACCTTCCCGGTTTTGGTATTACCCCTTCTCCTAACAGGCCATGGAGTAGGGATGACTATATCGGCTGGGTCTTCCAAAAGGTAAAAGAAAAAAACTGGCATAAATTTAATCTTTTGGGTCATTCTTTTGGCGGAGGCCTTTCCTTGAAAATAACTACTAATTTTCCAGAAAAGATAGAGAGATTAATTTTGTGCGCCCCAGCTATTATTAGAAGAAAAAGTCTCAAAACCTATCTTTTTTATTGGCTGGCTTATCTGGGTAGAAAAATATTTTCTTTGCCTGGTTTAAAATCTCTTCGACCCTACGCTCAGAAATTAATTTATAAATTAGCCGGAAGTAGAGATTACTATGTAGCTGACGGGATAATGAAAGAAACTATGAAAAAGCTATACGAAGAGAGACTAGAAGATCTTTTGGAAAAACTTAAAACCCCAACTTTGATTATCTGGGGAGAAAAAGATGATGTCTTGCCAGTGAGTGATGCTTATGAAATAAAAGAAAAAATTAAGAACTCAGAGTTAAAAATTATTCCCCAAGCCAAGCACAGTCCTCACCGGGAAGTCCCTGATGAATTAGCTGAAATTGTCATTAATTTTCTTCAATGGAAATGATTGTTATCATCTGGTTTTTAATTTTTACCAAACTATTACTTTTTTGGTTGTGGCTTTGGCAACTGAAAGAATACCGTTTAGACAGATTTCAGGCTCACTTTGAATCCCAGGGCCTCAGAAAAATTATTTCTAGTTTTTGGCGATTAAAATACCCAAAATTTACTAAAAAAATTATCCTTATTTTTCTAAGCTGTCTAGCGACAGAAATTTTACTTATTTTTTATTTTTCTCTTCCCTGGGTCGTTTTTTTAACCATCTTGTTTGGACCATTGCTTATTTTGTTTTTTCAAATCCCTACTTTTATTTGGCAAAGAAATATTATCAAGAGGGCTACTCAGAAACGGGCTGAATTTGGAAACTTGCTGGTTATCGGTATCACCGGAAGTTATGGTAAGACCTCGGTTAAAGAATTCTTGACTACTATTTTGTCTTCTAAATTTAAAGTTCTTTCCACTCCAGCTCACCAGAATACCGATATTGCTATTGCTCAGCTCATCTTAAGAAAATTAAGTCAGGATATTGAGATTTTTATTGTGGAAATGGCAGCCTATAAAAAAGGAGAGATTACTTCACCTTGCCAGATTATTAGCCCCAAAATTGGTATCGTTACGGGCGTTAATGAACAGCATCTGTCTACTTTTAGAACCATGGAAAATCTTCTTTCAGCTGAAGGGGGCAAAGAGTTAGCTGAAAGTTTGCCCGAAGATGGGATGATATTTTTAAATGCTAAAAACAAGTATTGTCAGGAGTTATATCAAAAGACAAAAATAAAAAAATTTCTTTATGGAGAAAATGCCCCCCTTTTAATGGAGAATTTAGAAGGAGCAAAATTGGTAGCTAAAGAACTAGGTATATCAGATGAAGAAATTGAGAGAGTTTGCCAAAAAATAAAAAATAAGCTTCCAGGAATAGAAATCAAAAAGGGGATTAATGAAATAACTATTATTGACGCCACTTATTCGGCTAACCCGGATGGCGTTATTTCACATCTAGAGTATTTAAGAATCTGGCCCGGCAAAAAAGTAATTGTCATGCCGTGTTTGATTGAATTGGGTAAGGCTTCAAAAAAAATTCATAAGGAAATCGGAAGAAAGATTGGGGAAGTTTGCGACCTATGTATAATCACTAGTCGAGAAAGATTCCAAGAAATAGGCGAAGGAGCCAGAGAAAAAGGAATGAAAGGTAAAAATATTTTATTTACTGATAGACCAAAAGAGATTTTCGAAAAAATAAAAACTTTTTGCCGGTCAGCCGTTGAAAGTCCGGCTCGCTCGATAGACGATGTAGTGCTTTTAGAGAGTAGAGTGCCCCATCAGTTAATTAGCTTATTAGTGATTGGTGATCAGTATGTTTAAGTCAATTTCTATTTCTTTATCGCCAAACACTGAAAAAGACGATATTCTCTTGGCTTTGAGCTTGCTTTTTCAACCACAGCGTTGGAAAGTAAGAGAGAATAATTCTTTATTGATTGAAGCAAAGTTTAAAGAATATTTACGGATAAAGCATGCCTCTTCCTTTAACAGTGGACGGTCGGCCTTGATGGCAATTTTGAATTCACTTAGATTAGAAGATAATGATGAGGTTTTGCTTCAGGCCTTTACCTGTAATGCAGCGGTCAACCCCATAATTTGGACAGGGCTAAAACCGGTTTTTGTTGACGTAGACGATACTTTGAATCTAGATTCAGAAGATTTAAAGAGAAAAATCACTCCGCGTTCAAAGGCGGTAATAGTCCAGCATAATTTTGGTTGGCCGGCAAAAATAGAAGAAATTTCTAAGACTGCTAAAAAAAATAATTTATTCCTGATTGAAGATTGTGCTCATTCTTTGGGAGCTAGATTCAAAAACAGGTTTTGCGGGACTTTTGGGGAGGCAGCCTTTTTTAGTTTTGGCAGAGATAAAATAATTTCTTCTATTTTCGGAGGCATGGCAGCTAGTAATAATGAAGAGATAGGGGAGAGGGTAAAGGAATTTCAGAGAAAATTAGATTATCCTTCCAACTTCTGGATTTCTCAGCAGCTCTTACATCCGATTTTGATGAATTGGAAGATTATACCGTCTTATGCCATCCACTCTTTTTTAGGAAGAATAACCCTGGGAGCTTTCCACCAATTATCAATTCTTTCTAAAGCGGTTTATAAAAAAGAAAAAAAAGGGAAAATTCCTCCACAGTTTCCGAAACGATTTCCAAATGCCTTGGCCATTTTGGCTTTAAATCAGTTCAGAAAGCTGGAGAAGTTTAACGCCCATCGAAGAGAAATCGCCGATTTTTACAAAAAGGAGCTAAAAGAATTTAATTTACCCTTAGCTAGATTTCAAGGCGGTATTGAGCCGACTTTTATGCGCTACCCGATTTTAGTCAAGAAAGAAACAAGCGAGATTTTAAGAGAAGCTAGGAAAAGGAAAATTTACTTAGACGATGGTTGGCGGAAGAGCGTCGTAGTTCCGCCAGACACCGATATTAGAAAAATGGGTTACATTTTTGGTAGTTGCCCTCGGGCAGAGGAAATTGCCAAGTCAATTTTAAACCTGCCAACCCATATTAATATTTCCTTAGAAGAGGCTAAAAAAATCGTAGAATTTATTAAAAAATATGGAGACCAGAGAAATTCAAGATAAAAATATCTGGGAAAGTTTTCTTTCAGAATGTAAAGATAAAACATTTCTGGGGTCTTGGAATTGGGGAGAATTTCAAAAAATGATGGGAAATAAAATCTGGCGACTGGGAGTTTATGATAAAGAAGAATTGCTTTCCGTTTGCTTGATTACCCTGATTAAGGCAAAGAGAGGGAGGTTTTTATTAATACAGCATGGTCCTAATATCAAAGAACAAAAGGCGGAGAGCAAAGAAGAAATTTTAAAAACATTATTAGATGAATTAAAAAAGAAAAGACGAAAGGAGGCGGTAGATTTTGTTAGAATAGCCCCATTATTACAGAGAAATGAAGAAAATAATAAGATTTTTAGAAATTTGAGATTTAAGGAGTCTCCTATGCACGCTTCGGCCTACGAAGCGACCTGGAAATTAGATATTACTTCTTCGGAAGAAGAGCTTTTGAAAAATATGCGAAAGACCACTCGTTATCTAGTACGACAGGCCCAGAAGGAGACTGATATTGAAATCTTCCGACGATGGAGTATAAACGACATTGATATTTTTTATCAGATTCACCAGGAGGTGGTAAAGATTCAGAAATTTACCCCTTTTTCTTTGGAATACCTAAGGGGTGAATTTTCTGCCTTTCTGCCCGATAACCAGGTCTCTCTTTTTTTCGGAGAATATAAGGGCCAAATTATCGCTGCCGCCTTTGTGGTTTTTTGGTCCAACGTCGGTTTTTATCACCACGCAGCCTTATTGCCAAAATACCATAAAATTCCTATTGCCTATTTGCTTCAGTGGGAGGCGATTAAAGAAGCAAAAAGAAGAAACTGTATCTTATATGATTTTTGGGGATACATTAACCCAAAAGAAAACCCTGAACATCCTTGGGCTGGCCCGACGCTTTTTAAAATGGGCTTTGGCGGTAGACCTTACCAATATCTAAAAACCCAAGACTTGCCTCTTTCAAAAAAATACTGGCTAATTTATTTTTTTGAAAAATTAAGGAAAACTAAAAGAGGTTTATAGAATTATAAATTACAGATTATAAAATGAGAAATTATCGGAAGCCGTACAAGGCTAGGAGAAAAAGATCAATTTTTAAAAATCGATTTTTCTGGCTAGCTATTTTGATTTTGATAGTTTTTAGCGGCGGTTTTTATTTGATTTGCTTTCATTCTTTTTTCCAAATAAAAAATATTGAAATTTCCGGTAACGAAAAAGTTTCAAGCGAAAATTTAGAAAATTTATTAAATGAAAAAATTAGCCAAAAATTCTTCTTTCTCCCTTCCCAAAGCATTTTTTTAGTAAATTTCGCAGGAATTAAAAAAGAGATTCTAAAAAGCTTCCCCCAGGTTAGCGAAACGGGCCTAAAAAGAAAACTGCCCCATACCTTACTTTTACAGATCAGAGAAAGAAAAGCGATAGCTGTTTTTTGCCAGGCGGACAAAATGTTCTTTATTGACGAGAATGGTATTATCTTTGAATCTCTCGATCTCAATACAGCTAACCAACATTTCATTAGGCTCAAAAGAGACGTAAAAGAAGAGGTAGATTTAGGAAAGAAAATTGTTGAGAAAGAACAACTTACTAAGATTCTAGAAGTTGAATCAAGGCTAAGAAACCAGCTCAAAATATTAACCGAGGAAGGAGAATCCTCTTCTTCAAGCCTTGCCGACACACTGGCAATAGAAGAAATTCTCGTGGTTTCCGATGTAAGATTTGATATTAAAACTTCAGAGGGATTCAAGATCTATTTTAATTTCAACGAGGATTTAGATTGGCAATTAACAAAACTGATAGCACTTCTAGAAAAAGAAATTCCACCAGAAAGGAGAAAAGATTTGGAATACATCGACGTGAGGTTTGGCAAATTTGCGCTCCCCGTATACCGCAATTAGTTAGTCGATGAAGAAAAATTCAATTATTTCGCAAGAAGAAATAATTATTTATTCGATCTTGTATATAAAGATAGAGTGACCAATAGTTGTTATAGGCATGTATTCATCGAGCCAACGGTAGCAACCAGAGGCCTGGGAAAGTGCAGGTATAGCCTCGCCCCGGCCGCCCTGCAGGAGTGTTCCAGAGACCGCCAGATAGCTTCCCTCGGGAAGTTCTTCCGGGGATCTCCCGCCCCACCAAGGGGCGTATTTTTCTTTGAGAACATATTCAGGGCTGCTTCCTCCGAAGTAATCAATATAGATTTTATCAATATTATTTTCCTTGAGCCAAGTCTCCAGTCTTTTTAAATCTTGGCCCCAGTCTAGATTGGAATCCACTACATATTTGTAACCGTTAGCTGGACCCCCGGCCAATTCATTAAAATAAGTCAAAAAGTGAGGGTAAACTGTTAATACTGAACTCGCCTGCCATAAAAGCAACAGGGCTAAAATCACATATTTTTTTATCTTTATATGAGAAGGTCGCAATATATGTATGAGGGCAATACTGACGAGACAAATCGTGAAAGGAAAAACCGGCAATAAATGTCTGACGCCAATGTTCAGGTTTCCTTTGATACTTACTGCCCAGTAAATCAAGATAAAAATAAGCATTGCCATTTCAGAGAAATGCTGCTTTATCCAGTTGCCGAGTGCTTTCTTTTTTTCTTTTATTCTCCAAAATCTTCTGAATGAACAAAGAATATAAATTAAAGCAAAAAGGGTTATGATATGAAAAGCCAGAGGAGCTTTTATTAGATAAACCACGGGGAAATAACTTCGCCAGCCAACATTGGAAACTTCTCCCAGGAAATAAGTAGTATTGCCTCCGGTCACTCTATGGAATACCATTGAGAGACCTGTAAAATAATGAGCATAGGCCCTCAGAAATGGTTTGTCTGCTGCCCAGAGAATCGATTTTTTAGCAAATTCATTAGTATCTCTAAGATAAACCTGAGTATCTGCTACCTGTTTTTCCGGTGGATAATTCCAAACATGAAACTGATAGACCGGCCAGACTAAGGCAAACCCGATAACAAAAACCAAAACTAAAATTTTTAATGTCTGAATTAGGGTTCCTGATTTTATAAACCACCAGATTAGAGCTAGGAGACCGAAGAAAGGAACCAGGAGAATTACCGAGAACTTTAAAAGTTGAGCTATTCCAAAGACGAGACCAGCGATAATGATATTCTTCTTTGTGGGATTCTGCAGAGATTTAATAAAATAATAGGTAGCTATGAATATACCGGCCGCTGCCCCAACGTCAGTAGTTACCAATCTCCCGTGAGCTAAAAGGGTTGGAGAAAAGGTAAACAAGAATAAAGACAATAAAGCACCCTTGTTGCCAATTAATTTTCTGGTCCATTTAAAAACATAGAAACCAAGCACAATTAAAAGAAGAACCATCGGGATCCTTCCCCAAAAGATCATTTTTTCTGCTGGATTTCCGGAATTATAAAAGAAAATTGTCCCAAAATCCCACTGGCTGTTTACTTCATCTTTCCAGGCGCTAATTTCTGAAGGGAAATTGATATCGCCTATAAAGAGAAGAGGAATGGCGGCTAAATCTTTCAACAAAGGAGGATGTTCTGGGTTCAACCGCATATCTTTTTGAGTTAAATAAGAGTAACCTGCTGACAGATGGGGTCTTTCATCCATTGTTAAAGAATCCCCCCTCACACTGAAAAAAGCTAGCAGGAACATTATTAGAAGTAGGATTCCGGCGATTATATTGGTAATACGATTAGCCATAGTTAGATTATTTTACCATAATCAGAAACTATTAGAATAATAGATTATCACTCTTGACAGGGGAGTGCTAATTTCTTATGATAAATAATATGTATATAACCGAGAGACAAAAAACAATACTGAGTAGTATAGTAGATGAATATATTAATTCTGCTCAGCCGGTCAGTTCCAAATTCTTGGAAAAGAAATATGATTTTGGTATTTGTCCCGCCTCCATTAGAATTGAAATGCAGAAACTGACAGACGCTGGCTTTCTTTTACAGCCTCATACTTCGGCTGGCAGAATTCCTAGCGATAAGGGTTATCGATTTTTCGTGGATGAGTTATTAAAAAAGGAAATGGAGGGCCTAGAACTGGAAGATTGGTTTACGGGGGAGATAGACGGCACTATTAAATTCATCCAGTTATTAACTAAAAATTTGGCCTTAGCTTCTCAGTCTTTAGCTTTGAGCTATTTTGAAAAAGAGAAGATTTTTTGGAAAGAGGGCTGGGAGGAAATTTTACGAAAACCGGAATTTAAGGAAGAAGATTATATTATTAACTTTACTGAACTTTTAGCAAGTTTCGAAAAAAATATTGAAGATTTAAAGCTTAATTCTGAAATTAAGGTTTATATCGGTAGGGAAAACCCTTTTAAAAAGACAAAGGATTTTAGTATAATATCTTCTAAGTGCTGCTTACCCGGTGATTGTCAAACAATAATTTCTCTCTTAGGACCCAAAAGAATGGATTATGATAGAAACATCGGCTTAATTAATTCTTTAACAAGATTATTGTCTAATACGTAATAACAATGCCAAAGGAAAAAGAAGAACAAAAAACTGAGGAATTAAAAAATAAATTGGAAGAATGTGAAAAACTAAAAAACGAGTATTTGGCGAGTTGGCAGAGAGAAAGAGCAGACTTCCTGAACTATAAGAAGGGAGAGTTGACAAGAATTGGCGAATTAATAAAGTATGCCGATTTGCCAATTCTGGATAACTTTGAAGTGATTGAAAAGAATTTGCCAGATGATTTAAAAAATAATGAAAGCGTAAAAGGAATTTTGCAAATTAAAAACCAAATTCAAGATTTTTTAAGAAATCAAGGCGTGGAAGAGGTAAAATCTTTAGGTCAAAAATTTGACCCCAATTTTCACGAAGTCGTAGAAGAAGTTAAGACAAAAGACAGAGAAAAAGGAATCGTAATCGAGGAAGTCCAAAAAGGATATGAGTCAAACGGCAGACTATTAAGGCCCGCAAAAGTCAAGGTTACAAAGTAGCAAGAAAAAATTAAAAAAGGTCGCG
>LJNE01000012.1 GCA_001303125.1 Parcubacteria bacterium DG_74_1
CCTGGACCCAAACCTCCAGGACCTGTTCCGTCAAATCTCGGCATAGTTTTATAATAGTTAATTTTATCATTCGAGGAACCGACCTTTGCTCTCGCCCCTCTATTATGAGTATATATTCATAACTATTGCTTGTCAAGCCTTTCTTGTCTCATACTACGAAAGGTCTACTCGTAGAAATAGACAGAATGCCTAGCTTATCCCGGTTAAACGATGTTTAAAGTCGGTTAACGACGGTCTAACTCAGGAAAGTCATTATCCGGCCCAATAGTTATTTACAAACAAAATAACGTACATTGCTAAAAAAAGAATAGAAGCAAAAACCCAGGCCTGTTTTAAGTATTGATTCTTTATTGAGGCCAACAAAATATACATGGGGAATAAATCTAAAATATATCTTCCGATACTCATGAGTGTTCCTGTGCTAAGAGCAATAATAATGGTTATTAGCATATAAAGGCCATAGGATATTCGCAATTTTTTGAAAACAAAGTAAGCCATCGCTAAGGCAAAAATTACAAAGAAACCATCTAAGCAAAAGTTAACAATTGCTGGGTTGCTAAAAAAATCAAAATGTCCCCTTTCAATAGTAAATGCTCTGCCCCAGCTTTTTTGAACTTCAAAAAATAAGAGAAGATTTCCAAATTTAAAATAATGATATAGGAAAAAGCAAAAAGTACCTAAAGGAATAAGGAGGGTCGGTAGAAATTTTACATTAAATACTGATTTTATTTTGAAATTGTTGGTTTTTAAATATTCCCAAGTAATTGGAATAAAAAGCAAAATACCGGTAACCCTGGTTAACGAAGCGAATAATCCGAAAATTCCACTATATATAAAATTTTTTTTCAGTCCATAATAAAAAGTCGCCAAGGAAAGAAAAAGAAATAACGACTCTGTATATATAGCATTTAAGAAAAAGGCAGTTGGAAAGATAAGTAAGAAAACTATTGGTAAACAGGGGTCAACTTCTGGATGAAATTCCTTTGTTAACTTAAAAAGATAAACAAGCGCTAAAAAAAGAAATACAATACTCAATAACCAACCGCTTAGAACGAAATTACCAATTGTCAGAAAAGATACAATTTTAATAAGAAAGGGATATAACGGAAAAAATACGATATTATATAAACCCCAGGGATTATATTCAAGAGAGTATCCGCCTCGAGCGATGTCTAAATACCAAAATGAATCCCATCGGGCATGAAGGGGTGTTAAATTCCAATGCTGTTCCTGGCGAAGTTCAGAGTCAATCCAGTTATAGGCAGTATCTACTTCTAAGTTAAAACGGTTAAGAGAGAAAAGAGCAAAGATATTAATTATTAAAAGCCATAAAAAGAAAATTATAATTATGTTTTTCATGTCTTTTTCATGTCTCTTTCTTTTCCCATACTACCAAAAACCCACCCCGATTAAAAGGTGGATTTCCTCAATTCCTCAGCTTACTTAAGTCTTATATAAAATTTGAAAATCTATTCTTTTTTGCAAGCTTCGTCTGCTTTTTGCTCCATTGCTTTTTCAAATTGTCCGTTTTTCCTACCAAAACCGAAAAGACTAAACATTAAAACACTGCCAAAAAGTATGCCTGTGAAATTCAAAATAAAAAACATTAAAGAGCCCGAAATAACATCTTTATTGAACAAACCTAATCCTATTCCTAGGCAAGCGACAGGCGGGACCAAGGCTACAGCGACGATTACTCCCGAAATAAGATTCTGCAAGTGAGGTTTAACCCAGAAATAAGTTCCGATAAAGCCGGCAATAAGGGCAACTAAAAAGTATTCAAATCTAGGAATGGTCCTCAGTAAAACTTCTATAGTCGGCTCTTTTACATTAACAATGAAAGAAATAATTAAAGAAATTATAATAATACCCGCCGTGAGTTTTAAAAAATTTATAAAACTCCTAATAATAATATTACTGCTTGAAAGAACAATTCCTAGGCCGATCGTCAAGAGAGGAGAAAAAAGAGGGGTCAATAACATTCCGCCAATTACTATACTCGAATTATCAAGAATTAACCCCAGGGTGATAATACTGGCTGAGGACAATAAAAGAAGATAAAATTCCTTAGTCGTAGCGCTCTCTTCTATTAGCTTCTCAACTGCCTCTTTTTTTTCGAACAAAGAGACATAAATTAATGATTTCTCTTTTTCTTGTTCCATTTTTTTTATTATACCACTTTAAGTAATCTGGTTAAAACTATAATTTACTTGATGTATTCATTTCCTTCTGGTATTCAAAATAAGAGTAAATTAAGGTATAGAGCGTAACTAGTAATACAGGAGTCATCACAAATAAAATTGACAGTTTCGGAAAGAAGATTCCAAAAAAGGCAATTACTCCAGCAACCTTAAATAATCTTCCGCCAATTTTGTGGGTTTTGTCCCAGACCGTTTCACTACTCATGGTCCAAGGCGTCCTGATGCCGATAAACCAATTTCTTTTAGCATTTTCTATCAAGATTCCACAATAATAAAATAGTATTCCCAGAGCCGGTATCATCAGCTGCCCCATATCAAACCTGAACCCGATATTCCAAAGAATCGTTAGAAGATAAATATAAAATAAAAACAACATCAGTAGTATTATAAATCCGTCAAAATACTTTCTGAATTTATTGATATTCTCTTTCAGTAAACCCCAACCTTTTGACATATAGCCATCCACTTCACCCTGGGTATTCCAATGTGAAGCCACTCTATCAGGCATTTGGGGATAAAAATAAGCACTGACGAAAAAAGACAATATAATTATGCCAATAATTATAATTCTTTTTTTCCCCATATTAATCTATTTTAGCAAAAAACCCGAAGGAGAAAATTATGTTTTTCCTACGGGGCAGGTCGTCTGCCAGCCGCCAGCTGGTAAAAAATAAACGGGAAGCCGACTCTCCGACTAAATAACATTAGAGTCAAGAATTGGACTTGTACAAAAGAGAAGTTTTTGGGACTTCTTGATTCTTCGTTTATAAAAATATCGCTTATATTATCTTATTCGCCGAAAACCTCCTTGAGAACCTCTTCTTCAGCTAGGGTGACAACCGGTTTAATCTCGTCTACTGCTGCCTTTAAAAAATCTTCTTTATCTGAAATTCCTAATTCGTCTGCTAGCTTAGAAAATTTCTCTCTCAACGCTTCTCTACTCTCGCCTCTGTCATATCTCCCTCCGCAACCGGTAATAGACCCGACAATCTTGCCATTAATTTTAATCGGCACCCAAAGAGAAGCGTAGCCTGCATAACAATCCATAAAAGCGGGCTCTTTCATTGTTTTAACCAAAGAAAGAGCAGTTTTATAGGCCTCACCACACTTCGTCTTGCCCTTTTCTGTCCCCATAATCAATTTACAGACTCTTTGGGCTCCGCTCATTTTAGTAACCAAATTGCCTTCTTTATCTGTGGTTACAATCTGCCCACCGACGCTTTCTGCAAAATCATCCTGCAGCCTCTGGAGATTTTGTAAAAACCAGCGGGCTCTTTCTGAAAATTGTTTCTCTGCCATAATTTAAAAATCTTAATTTAAATTGATACGACCTTTTGCACTATATTCTATTCTACCACTATTTCACCACAAAGTCAGTCAAGTAAATAAGCGGCTAATACGCGGCTGGTTAATTTTAGGAACCTAGAGAGGCTTCTTTCGTAGGTTTTTTTTCTTCTCTTTTTTTCTTAATAAGTAAAACTAGAGTGCCTATCAAGCCAACTAATAGACTTATTGGGCAAACAATAACAGCCAAAATAAAGAAAAATGGTTCATCGCCGATTCCCGTTCTCTCCCAGAAATCTTGGCCAAAAAGATAAATAAAGAGGCCGTAAATAAGATTATGTAGCAAAACAAAAACAAAAAATCCCACGAGAGAAGATCCTGTTAATAGTAAAAATTGCTTAAGCAGGCCTTTGGCTTTTTTTCTCAAAGTAAATATTATTAATAACACGCCTAATAAAAATGGGGAAATAAAGATGGCCATATTATTATTTTACCAAAAACCCCGAAGGAGAAAATTATGTTTCCCCTACGGGGCAGGCCGCCTGATTAGCAAATCTTCATAGCTCTCAAATAAGAGTCCGATTTTAAAATATTATTATTCTGAAAAACTTTTAGTCCACTCTGGCTCGGCGGGGTGTTTACTGCTTAACATCTCTCGCCAGGCCTCATCAGTTAATCTATCATCCATCGGGTTCTTGAATTCATAATAGCTGAAGGCTGGACCTACACCCAATAAAATGTGGCCTTCGGGAAGCTTATAGGCAACAACCAGAGTTTTGATATAGCCAACTCCTTCTTCTAACACTTTCTCAGTATTCCCCTCTGTATGGACATCAGCAATCAGGACAGTCTTAAAAACATCCGGATCAACGTCCCCCCTTCCGGCTATAGCTTCTATTAACCAGGTTGAAGTTTTACCAAAGTTCTTAATGAAGTCGTATTCTTCCTCTGTCAAAACCTCGTTCTCTAATTCTTTCTCCGAAATCTCTAATAATTTCTCTAGCATACTACTTAATCTATCCAAAGAATCGTTTACATTTAAATCTGCCAACTGATCTTCTGTCAATAAGTGGCTTAATCCATTTTGAGTCATTTTGGTCAGATTCAGAAGGCGAACATAAAATTCTGGGACTGGCTCAACATAACCTACTATTTTAACTACATCGGGACCAGCACCCAGCTCAGCCATAGTATAGCTCTGTTTAACATATAAAATTGTATCGTGTCTCAACTCAGCCCAAGAAGATAAAGCTGTATTTAATTCTTTATCCTGCCAGGCTTCAGTCTGCATAAAGGTTTGATACCCGTCATCAAATTCTTCTAACAAAGATCGTAAAACATACAACCAATTCCAATAAACATTTTTAAACCATTCATCCTGGGGAAGAGAGTCGATCTCTTCCTTAAGTTCTAAAAACTTCTTTTCATAATCGGAATATTCTGTGTCTCCTAAATTAGTTAAAATTTCCTTAGCTCTGTCTGAGCCAAACAAAGCCATTACGTCCAATCCTCTTGGAAAGCCTCTTACTTCTCTTGTTGCCGGTGGCGGGCAGGCTCCAACATCGGTTTTTACCCAAGTGAAGGGCCTATTATCTCGGTATCCAGAATAAGAATCGTCCCAGCAAAAGGTAAAGGGTTTTTCCTCTGTGGGTAAAGGAAGTTGCTCGCCAGTATATTCGCCCGAATAAGGAGAAACGATTTCTGAAAAAAGCCAAGAATCAATAGTGAACCTCTGGCCCATAAATCTAAATCCCTTTGTCGCTTCTAAGAGTTCCTTTGCCTGAACTTTTAATGCTTGGATCTCTTCATCGGATAAGGGAGGACAAGGCATAACCATCTGGCAAGCATCCAAACCGCTATAGATTTTGGGGCTATAAGGAAGACTTGAAAGAGAGTTTCTAACATCTGAATAATTTTCTTCAATTTCTTGAGGAGTAATTTCTCCTTCAAACAAATTCTCTAATACAGCGCTATATTCATAAGGGCCTAAATCGTCAGAAAACCCAACAAAGAAACCGGTAATAGCGTACATTCTATCCCATTTCTCTCGAATGGATTGACTCTGTGCGAATCTACTAGCAATTAAACTTGCTTGCAAGGTTTGAATCTTAGCGTCCTGGGCCGAGATAAGCCCCTTGGTACTATCTATCCCGATGATAGATCCTCCTTCTTGGATATTCCTTAAAGATTTTTCTTCAGGAATTAAATCAGACCCCCGGATTAAAGCGGTCATTCTTCCATACCACATCATTGACTTAAAGTAGTTCTTGAGTTTTTCTGACTTGGTGTAATGCCCTCGAGGAACATATTGGGAGTAATCCTCTTTATATATAAAAATTGGAGAAAAGTCCCAACCCTCATGTTTCTCAATCAGTTCTATTTCCTGTCGGACTAAATTTTCAACAAAAGATGGTATTTCGAAACTATACTCTTGAAACTCTGATTCTGAAAAATATTTAGAAGGAGTAATCTCTCCGAAAGTTTGTTTTATCATCTGCCAATTTTCACCATATTCTTCTCTTAAATTTTCTTCTGTCGCTAACTGGTCTTCTCTAGGCCTAAGCAAATCCAGAGCTACCGAAAGATAGGCAACGTTTCTTTTGGCTGCTTCTTTTAAATCTCCTTGGCTGCTTTCATATTCCTCAATCGCATCATCTAATAGTTCTTTGGTCATCTGCCAAACATCATCATAAAATATATCTCTTTCCATTCTTAAGAGAGTTGCGTCAAAAAAGATATGATAATAATGCAAAAGGCTGTCGGTAGTAATAAAAACAGGCAAATCTTTATCTGCCAATGTTTCGTAATAAGTAGCAAAGTCGTCTTTTGCGTAGTTATCTGTAGGGAAAAGAGGGGAAGAAACTTTGCTATCAGCAATATCCTTTGGGGTTTGAATAACCACAAAACCATTCTTTTCTAAAAGCGATAAAGCTTGGGGGCTGAGCTGAATTTTTTGAGAGAATTTCTGATAGTTACTGATATCCGTGACTTCAAGCGGAAGATTATACTCAGGAATTTTCGGAACAACATCGGACTTTTCTAAGATAATATCTTCTGGTTGGATGAGAAGTTTCGCTGAAGCAACTTCAGCGAGCCCGGGAATAGACGGTGTCGGCACGGCGGGAACTGAAGGCAGTTGAGGGGTTCCTTCCCTAAAATAAAAAATGCCGCCAACTATGCCGGCTATAACAATGATCGCTACTAAAACAACCAGAAGAAGCTTAGAAAAACCTCTTATTTTATATTTTTCTCTTGGAAAATTCTTTGGAATTTTTATATTTATTTTCATATTCATATATTAACATTAAAAAAGTTATTTTTTTGACCTTTCAATTTCTATAATACCAGCTTTTATTTGTTCGGGCAACAGCGCATGTGAATAACTTCTCAAGGCCAATTTCTGAAGAAATTCTTCTGTCTCTTTTTGCTCCATTAAGGAGGGCTGGCTTGAATGGGTTTTTACGGGAAAAAGCCGATAAACGAGTTTCTCGGGATAAATTTCTAATCCGACTACTAATCCTTGCAAGGTTTCTTTTAAGAAATATCTATCATAGTCAAAAATAAAGTTTCCCAAAGAGTAGAAAATAAGCTTTCCCTTATACTCCTCTATTTCTTGAACAACATGAGGGTGGTGACCAATAATCAAATCTGCGCCGGCATCAATTATCTGATGGGCCAAATTCTGCTGCGCCAAAGAGCTATGAAACTGATATTCTACTCCCCAATGAAGCATAACTATTAAAAAATCATCGGGATTTTCAGCTTTTGTTGTTTTTACAATTTCAGCAATTTCGTTATCAGGGCAATTAAAAGGAAACGTCTTATTAAAAGCCAGGAAAGCTATGCCGTCTTCCTTGGACAAAAAATCTTTATCGCATTCAACGGGATGACCAACAGAACCAATATTCGCCTTTTTAAGAAATTCCTTAGTTTGTTCCAGGCCAACCTCGCCCATATTAACGGTGTGGTTATTAGCCAAAGAGAGTACATTGAAATTCGCGAAAACAAGCCCCTTGGTTACTTCTGGCGAAAAAGCAAATTTTAGAGATTCATCAGAAAAATATGGAGGATCTTCCACTATCGGGCCCTCTAAGTTCCCGACTACAATATCAACTCCTTTTAGTGTCTGACTTATCTTTTCAAAAGGGTAGTAGGTGCTGTTTTTATTCGTCAAATATTCTACTCCCCTATCTAACATAATATCTCCCGTGAATAAGATGGTTGTGCCATTCAATTCCTCTATCTTTTCAACCTCCTGCGATTCTTTCCCTCCAAAGACCAGGCTAAAATAAGAAGTTGTTTCTTCTATATTCTTATCTTCAAGAAAATCCGCAGAACTTAAATGCCCGATGATTTTCGGAAATTCTCTTTTTTTTAAACGAGCAAAAGCTCTGGCAATATAAAGCGCCTGCCAGGAATCAACCTCTAAATCCTCAAAGTTTTCTTTTTCAAAATTAATTAAAGTTCTTATACCTTTAACATCATGAAATTCAGCTAGCGAAACAGGTAAATAATGAGAGAAATCAACGCTGGCTATAACCACAACCTTCGGAGAAGCTAAAGAATTTAAAGAGGTTGCAAGTCGCTCTGCGCCTTCTAGGGAAATACTGGACGGTATAATAAACGGGGCAATCTTGGTCTCGGGAAAATATTTCTCTATAAAAGGCAGTAAACTTGTAATCCCGTGATCAAAATTAATGCTTTCATTACTGAAAATAAGATCATTCTTAAGAGAAAGGGCTTCGATTAAAGAGCTGTCGATCTCTAATCCAGAGAGTTCGTGAGTTTCAGCTCCTAAAGTTATAAAAGAATTCCCCAATATACTTCCGGCATTAAAATGGTCGGGACTCAACAAGATAATAGTTTCCGGGCTTCCTTCTGTCACAATATAACTAAAAAAGTCCTCAATAAGACTTTCGGCCAATAAATGGTGAGGAACTACTCCAGCAACTATATCTATCTCGTTAATCTCTGCTTCTTGTGGTAACGTTCGCCAGAAATAATATCCGGAAATTCCTCCGACAACAAAAAAGATAACCACGATTAAAATTATTAAAATATTCTTCAAGCTGGTTTTTTCTCTCATAAACATTATTTTATTCTATCAAAAAAACCGCCCGACCTGTAAGTATAAGTATAGGGTGATTCTCTGTTTTTCGGCAGGTTCCCTATCGGAGGATGCCTGCCCCGTAGTGAACGCGCAGGTTCTACTACTCGGGTCAGGACCTGTTATATATTCTTAAGGTAAACAAAAAGGGACACAGATACAATAACCGCCAGAACATTCTAAATCATAATGACAGTCAGGATGGCCGTGCTCTGGACAATTAAAGTCAGGACAGTCACTTAAATCGTCACAAGGTGGCCCAAGTGTTTCTCCTTCTTCGATAAACCTAAAAGTAGATAAAACCTTAGCCAAAAAATCTTTTGATGGTGAGCTAATATTGAAAATTGATTTTCTACTACTTAAGAAGACATAGAAAAAATCACTATTTTCTAGTTTATAAATATTATTTACGGTATTATCAACTGATATTTCACCAATTGAAGAAATCCTAGCGTCGTATGTTTTAGAAATATAATCATTTAGATTAGCGAAATATGTGGAATCAACTAGATTTATATCAATGTAAGGGTTATTAATATCTGGTGTTACACCCTGTGGTATTATACTTATTCGTATCCCTAATTCTGGACGAAGAGGCATATGTCCTTCTGTCACATCAATTTTGTAATTATCTGGATACTTAAATTCGATTCCTATTTCTTCATTCCTATAAGTCTGCTAATTAGCGGTTTCGCGTTGAAGCTTAATCATTTCATACCAGCTTTCATCAAACCCCATACTTTTACAGTGCTCGGCCGAATAGCACCCAAGAGAGCTACATATTTCACACGGAGGGCATACTATACAATCTTCTGGACACTCAGCTTCTGTGTATTTTTGGCATTCTTCATTAGATTTCTTCTCTGGAGTTTCTATTTCTATTGTTTGGTAAGACGAAATTTGTTGCTGTAAGAACCAAAAAGTTCCTCCGCCGACAACAACAGTCAAAACAACCACAATTATTAGAAACTTCCAGCTGGTTTTACCTTGAGTAATAAGCATATTATCTCATTCTACCACTTCGACGAAATCAGTCTAAACAAAAACCGCCTGATTGGCGATTTTTTGGTTTACCCCTGAGCGAGGCCGAAGTACTCCTGCGACTGGATACTTTTTAAAACTTAGTTAGCAACTTCCTAAATTAGGAAGTTAATTGCTGCTCCCAGAAAACAAAGAAAGCTGAAAATCAAGGCAAATTTAAAGAAGTTAATAGTTCGGGCAATTCTCAGCAGAAATCCTAAGGTCAAAATTCCTAATACGAAACTAGAAATTAGTGCCGGCCAGGCCTCAGAAATCAAAGTAGGTTCTTTCAAAAACAAATAAATACTTGATACAAAAACAGTCGGCGCTGACATAAGATAGGAAATCTTTAAAACCTCTTGAGGGTCAGTTTTTCCTAGGGAGAGACCAAAAATGGTCGCCCCAGAACGAGATAAGCCGGGGATAACCGAGAGACCCTGCAAAAAGCCAGTCACTATCGCCAATTTCTTAGAGCTTATCTCAAAAGTTCTTTTTGTTTTGCTAAAATAAGCTGTTATTAAAAGCCCGAAGCCCATCACCATTAAAAGAGCGCTTCCCACGACTACATTTTCAATCATTTTATAGAGAGGGTAACCGATAATTAAAGATACCAGAGTAGCTATCAACAAAAATTTCAGCAGCTTTAAATTTTTAAACATTAAAATCTCCTGCCAGTCCTTTCTGAAATATATTAAAACAGCGAATAAAGTGCCTAAGTGCAAGAATAGAGATACATCAACAGGACGGAAATCTTCTACTAAAAACTGACTAGCCAAAGCAACCACTCCTTCGCTGGAAATGGGAATCCATTCAAATATCCCCTGAATTATTCCCAAAAGAATATACTCACTCACATTTTTTCATCCTACCAAAAAAACGCCCACAAGGCGATTCTTTGGTTTTCGACAGGTCCCCTAATGGGCGATGTTAGAATTTGTTTCTGTTTAAAGCAAGCGGGCGCCGATTAAACGACGCCCCCTAGCAAGACAATGGAGAAGCTTACTGTCGCTGATAAATAAACATGATACGAATAGAAGGGCCTTCATAAAAACATTCTAGTTCAAGCCTACCCTCCTTCACGAGCTTAGTCAAGACACGACCCAGAGCCATTCCATTAGTCACTACCCTTTTTTGAAGCCACTTATCGAGCTCTTTTAGAGCGAATGAAGGACTGACAGCGCTGGATTTCGCAGCAAGCTCCTTCAGACCTTCTTCTACAACATCTTCAAGGTCTACCTCAGCATATCCTGGAACTAGCCTAGCCATATTCATATTATTTATCACCTCCTTATCACTTAATGGGAATATGCATAGAACTGTTAGAATATTATCAAGTAGTAGTAATTTGTCAAACCAAAAGCCGCCTAAAAGGCGACTCTTTTTACTACTAACTAGCTCTTTTTAAGCCTAAGTTTTTAGGGACATCTCACAACTGAATAGGATATAGTTTTTAGAACCTTTTGTTTTGTTATTTACTCTACCAAGAACCGTCTTCTTGAGAAAGCGGCTACCATTCCTGATACCTTATTGGGTGTCTAACAAAAAATTCTGCTTTTATGAAAAGGTGAGAGGCGTCATCTACGATGACGCCCCCTTTAATGTGCTAGCAACTAGTCTTTACTTTAGTTCATACTGATCTCTAGTGGAAGATAAACTTCGCGGTTAATAGAATCTCCCGGCTCTTCTCTCACCCCTAGTGCTTCCGTTCCTTCGAAAACCCCATCGGCCAAGGCGGCTTCCTTATTATCAGGAAAGGCGGCAAAAACATTGGGAAATCTGAAGTCCTTATCGCTGAACAACCTTATTATTTTCACCAGGAGAAGAAGCAAGGCGCAACCGAGAAGCATTTTGAACAACTCTTTCATTTATACCCCCTTTTAAAATAGCTTAGATTCTTAATATATATCACACTAATAAAAAAAAGTCAAGCTTTTCACGGTCTCTTCATTCTAGAGAAACCCGAAGGGCGATTTTTATTTTTTAGTCCCAATTAGTTCAAAGATGCCATTTTTTGTACGTTCAACTCTTTCAATATGAAGCTTATTTTCTCTCAAAATTTCGCTTAATCCGCCCTGCTCAAGATAATCTTTAAAATGCTCATAGTGATTTTCTCCAGCGAAATATTCTATAGTTTTAATTAGCTGAGACAAAAGGCCTTCTGGTAAGGGAACCTGAAAATCAATAAAGATTAAGCTGCCTCCTTTTTTAACCACCCTTTTCATTTCAGAGATTATTTTACCTCTCGCTTTGCGCTCTTTCTCGTGTAGACCGAAAGAAACAGAAGCGTAGTCAAAAAAATCATCCTCAAAAGGCAGATTTTGGGCGTCAGTAATTTGGAAAGAAACATTATTCAGGCCTAATTTCTTTTTATTTCTCTCGGCTATTTCAATCATGCCGGGATTCAGATCTATCCCGTAGGCAATAGCGCCTGCTTTGGCATAATAAAATACTTGATCCCCTGTTCCGCAACAAACATCTAAGACCTTGTCTCCGGCTTTTATCCCAGTAAACTTTACAATCCGAATCCTGACGTTCTTTAATATAGGATCTATTACATTAGAGTAATTTAGCAGCCACATTAATCAATCCTACCAAAAAATCGCCCTTTGGGCGATTTTTTGACTGTAGATAAGCTATTTAGCTAAAACCTCAAAAGCTTGATAGACCAAGAACGCTGGCCAAACCAAAGCTTTTAAGAACCCAAGAACGCCCATCCCAAATGTTGTCGCATGGCTTATGAAATAGACAGCAGCACCAATAAATCCCAAGCCATAAACGGCGCTGCCTCCGCCTTTATGAAGATTTCTCATATTTTTGTTAATTATTTTAAAACTGCGACT
>LJNE01000008.1 GCA_001303125.1 Parcubacteria bacterium DG_74_1
CCTCTTAAAAGTGAACCTCCCCCAGAAAGATTAATTCCGTTAGCCATGACATCGGCTAATAGCTCTGGCGGACTCTCCTCAACCGCCATTTTAATCTCGGTAACAATTTGCTTAATTGACCTTTCCATTGCTTTTCTGATATCTTCGTCAGAAACCAAGATTTCCTCAGGAAGACCTGTTACTAAGTTTCTTCCCCGCATGGGCGACTCTCTTTTTTCTTTTAGAGGATAAGCGGAGCCAATTCCAATCTTCAGGGCTTCGGCCGTTCTTTCTCCGATTAAAAGCTTATATTCGTCTTGAGCAAATTCAATTATATCCTCGTTAAGTTTATCACCGGCTACCCTCAAGCTTTTGGCTAGAACAATTCCGCCAAGAGAGATTATTGCTACCTCACAAGTCCCACCACCAATATCAACAACAAAGTTGCCGCCAGGTTCTTGGACTGGGAGTCTGGCGCCGAGAGCAGACGCCATAGGTTCCTCAATCAAAAAAACTTCTCTGGCTCCGGCCGATTTCCCAGCATCAATAACTGCCTTTTTTTCTACCCCAGTTACTCCGCTAGGAATTCCCACAATAATTCTTGGCCTTGAATTTAAAACAAATCTTTTCCTCTGAACCCGTTCAATAAAATATTTAAGCATCTGTTCTGTTACCTCAAAATCAGAAATCACTCCCGCTCTCAAGGGTCTAGTGGCGACAATGTGAGCTGGAGTCCTACCAACCATTTTTTTGGCTTCCAGCCCAATGGCTAAAATCTGGCCAGTTTTCTGGTTGACAGCCACTACCGAGGGTTCTTGAATAACAATTCCCTTATTCCTAACATATACTTCAGAATTAGCCGTACCTAGGTCAATAGCAATATCCTCAGAAAATAGACGTAAAATCCCATTTAACATACTTCTTAAATCTTAATAAGATGCGAATTTAATAATTTCGTTTTTATTAGTTTTATTTCTTTATCGCTTCGCTTTTTAAGCTCTACTCTATCTTGTTTCAAAGTCTTCTCGCTTATCACTATTCTTATCGGAATCCCGATTAAGTCAGCATCGGCGAACTTCTCACCTGGCGTTCTATCCTCTCTATCGTCATATAATACTTCGGTTCTTGAATTTTGTAAATATCGGTATATTTTTTCTGTCGCCTTCTTAATTTTTGAAGTATTTTCCACTTGAATCAAATGAGCCCGAAAAGGAGCTACTTCTTTCGGCCAGCAGATTCCTTTTTCATCATGGTGAACCTCAACGATTGCTCCCATTAATCTTGGCAGTCCGATACCGTAGCAACCCATTAAAACATTTTTCTCTCTACCTTGCTTGTCTTTTAAACTAAAACTGAAGGCTTTGGCGTATTTATCTTGAAGTTTAAAGATATTACCTATCTCAATTGCTCGGCGTTGCTCCAGTTTTTTACTACGGCATTGAGGACAAAGCGGTTGTTCGCGAATAATTTCCTTATTGACGGCTACCCGGCACTTGGCACAGATATAAATTTCATCTTCTCCATAAGGGGTAACGGTTTGAAATTCGTGAGAATATTTTGAAAAGGTTCCCCCCGAAGCCAGCGTTAAAAAAGTTTGTTTTTCCAAATCACATCTTTTTAGAATTTCGAAATAGCTTTTTTTTACTTTCTCATAATATCTATCTAAGTCTTTTTCGTCTTTATGAAAAGAATAAAGATCTTTCATTATAAATTCGACTCCTCTGAGTAACCCTGATTTGGCCCTAAACTCGTCTCGGAATTTGTCTTGAATCTGATAGATAGCTAAAGGTAAATCTCTGTAGGATTTAACAAATTTTCTCACCAGTGGGGTAATAATTTCTTCATGAGTCCAGCCCAAGCTAAACTCTTTTCCTGCCCGACTTTTCATTTTGAACATTTCAGGATATTGCCATCGACCGGTTCTCTGCCAGTTTTCTTTGGGATGGAGAGCCGGAAATAAAGCCTCTTGCCCGCCGATCTGATTCATTTCTTCCCGAATAATGTTTTCAATTTTTTTGAGCACCCTCAAGCCAAAGGGTAAATAAGAATAAACACCGGCCATCAATTTATCAACAAAACCAGCTCTGATTAATAATTGAGCATTAATACTTCTTTCGTCTTTAGGCGTTTCCTTTAAAGTTCTAGTAAAAATTTGTGACTGTCTCATTATTTTAAAAACAATCTGATAATATCGTTTACTGTCACCCAAGTAATTAAGATAATTAATAGGGTGAAAAAAACGGCAGTAACTTTTTGTTCTACTTTTGGAGAAACTGGCTTTTTCCTTATTGCCTCAATCCCTAAAAAAATAAGCTTTCCTCCGTCTAGCGCCGGGATAGGCAAAATATTAAAAATGGCAAGATAAATTGAAATTACCGCAATGAAATGCAAATAATAATTTATTCCTAGCTCAGCAAATTGAATCATTAAGGACCCTATACCAACCGGACCCACTAATTGGACACCGGGAGGCAGTCCCTTCCCTGCAAAAAAACCTCCTAAAACTTCTGCCAAAGTTACTATTATTGTTCTCGTAGACGCAATAGTGGCTTCAATTCCTTTAATTGGCGCCTGGTACCAGGGATAAGATTTTATTGCCGTCCTAACTGGAAGTATTCCTATCGCCCCTTTGTCTTCTGGAGCATCTAACCTAGGAGTCAAATTAACCTCAAAAACTTCCTTTCCTCTCCCAATAATTAAAGTAACTTCTTGACCTACATATTTCTCGCTAAATTCTCGAACCTCTTTAACCTTATTGAACTGCTTAAGGGTATCGCCAATTTTTATACCGGCAATTTCCGCTGGCGAATCAGGTGTCACGGCAAGAACTTGAACTTTGGGATCTACTAAGGTGCCATTTTCTTCGTCAGAAACTTCTACGGATACGCCCAAGCCCATAACGATACTCAATAAAATGATTGAAACTATCCAAAAAGTTGCTACTCCACCGACAATAATCAAGGCTCTTTGCCAAATTGGTTTTTCAGAAAAACTTCTTATATCCTTAACAATACCTTCCTCGCCGTAAAGCTTGACAAAAGCTCCAAAAGGTAAAAGATTTAGCGAATAAATGGTTTCGCCAATTCTTTTCCCAACCAGGCGAGGAGGTAAGAAAATACCGAATTCCTCAACCTTTACCCTGAAGAGCTTGGCTAAAACAAAATGGCCAAGCTCGTGTAGTACAATCAGACCTATTAAACTAAAGAAAATAATTAAAATCGTTAAGATCATATTAATATTTCTTGTTTCTTCTTCTCTCCCAAGTTCTCTATTTTTTCGTTATACTCGTCCACCAGCTTCTGTAATTCATCTTTCCCTCGAAATTTATCGTCTTCCCTGATTTTTCCTGCCCTCTCCCCTTCCTGAATCTCATCCCAGGCTTCTTCTCGCCATCTTCTGATCGTCTTTCTGGCATCTTCCTGTCTTTGAGACAAAAGACGGAGTAATTCCTTTCTATATTCTTCGTTCAAGGGAGGTAATTCTATTCTGATGACGTCTTTATCTAATATCGGATTAGCACCTATACCAGTTTTTTCTAAAGCCGAGATGATCCCTGCAATATATGATTTATCCCACGGTTGAATCAAAATTTTTTTTGGCTCAGGTATGGATATTGCTGCCAATTGCTTCAAAGGAAAATTCTGACCAAAACAGTCGACTATTACATCCTCGACTAAAGAAGGCGAAGCCCGACCAGTCCGAATTTTCGCCAATTCTCTCTCTAAAAAGTCAATTACCTTGTCCAGTTCCGGTCTTATTTTATTAATAATCTCTTTGTAATCTATAGTTTCCTGATTCACAATTCAAGCATTAAAACTTCCAAGGCCAATCTTTTATTGACGTTGGTAGTGGAAATTAAAAAATTAGTACCCTGAATTCTCTCCAGAATATTCTTTATTTTAGAAATTCTAGAGGCGCCATCCATATTGAGTTTGTCTATGTTATTTTTATTTAGCCCGGAAAGCAGAATTTCTCGGAAATAAAACAACCAAAGATCTAAAATTTTTTTTAAATCGGTCATTTCAGAAATTTTTTTGACATATTGGAAACGAAAATTTAAATCAGATTTAGTCAATTTAACTATTTCACTTATCAGCTCTTCTCTTTCTTTGAGTTTTTGGGGATAGTTCAAAAAATCAATTGCCACTCCCGGTCTACCTTGGGAAATTTGCGATATAAATTGGCTTTTTTCTTCGTCAACTCCCTGTTTTTTAAGATAATCTTTAATTTCCTTTCTTGGTACCGGATAAAATTTAATAATTTCCGTTCGGGAGCGGATAGTCGAAAACAGAAATTCCGGATATTCGCTAATCAAAATCAATAGTGTTTCGCCACGAGGTTCTTCTAGTGTTTTTAAAAAACAATTTTGAGCTTCGGCATTCATCAAATGGGCCTGGTCGATAATGGCTACCTTCAAGTCCGCGGAGAATGGTTTCAAAGATAATCTCCAGTTTAAATCTCTGATCTGCTTGATTTGAATTTCCTTTTCAGTCGGCTCAATAAAAATGTAATCAGGATGAGATTGTATAGTATTGTTACCAAAAAACAATTTTATAAATTCGTAAGCTATTTTTTTCTTTCCTAATTTCTCCTGGCCACAAAATAAATAGGCATGAGAAAATCTGCCTACGTTGGCTGACTTCTTCAGAAACTGCCATTGCTTTTGATGCCCAATAACCATTATTTCTTCACCATGACACTCTTTTTATAAGTATCCAGGTTCTCAAGAACTACTCCAGTCCCCTCGGCTACGCAGGTTAAGGGGTCCTCGGCCATAGTACAAGGAACACCGGTTGACTGAGCAATTAATTCTGGAAAGTTTCTCAAAAGAGCGCCTCCGCCAGACAAAACCATACCCTTATCCATAACGTCGGCTGATAATTCGGGCGGTGTTTCTCTTAAAACCGATTTAATTACTTGAATAATTTCGATTAAGGTGTCAGAAATCGCCCCACAGATTTCATTGGCCGAAATTTTAATATTTTTTGGCAAGCCTAAAATTAAATCCCGGCCCCGAATCTCAATTTTCTTTTCCTCTTTTTCTGGCAGAGCAGTGGCAATTTTTATTTTTACTTCTTCAGCTGTTTGTTCGCCGATGGCTAAATTATGTTTCTTCTTAATATAATCGGAAATGGCTAGATCTATTTTATCGCCGGCCGTTCTCAGCGAACTACAGGTAACAATCCCACCTAAAGATATAACTGCTACCTCCGAAGTCCCTCCGCCAACATCAACAATCATATTACCCGAGCAAGAATTAATAGGAATGCCGGCACCGATGGCTGCTAAAATTGGCTCTTTAGCTAAATAGACGGCTTTAGCTCCCGCATTCATCCCAGCCTCAATAACCGCTCTTTTCTCAGTAGAAGTGATACCGGCCGGTACACCGATCATTAATTCTGGTTTTAAGATTCGCCAGCGGCCGCAAACCTTATCAAGAAAATATTTAAGCATGGCTTGAGTAACTCGAAAATCAGCAATTACGCCGTCTTTAAGAGGACGATAAATTCTGATAGTATCAGGAGTTCTTCCTAACATTTCTTTGGCGGTTTCTCCTACGGCTAAAATTTTGTTTTCTGCTAGAGTAACGGCCACCACCGAGGGCTCTTGTAAAACTACCCCTTTTTGAGGAGTAAAGACAACTGAATTACAGGTTCCGAGATCAATGCCTATTTTCATGATATTTTAAGTATAGATAAAATATCAAAATTTAGCAAACCTATTCTAGCAAATAAAAATGCCTTCAACCAGCAGTATCAAGCAAATGGCTCATTTAAGACTTCCAAAAACCCTTTCTCGTCAGGCAGTAAGGTCTTGTCTTTAAATTTCTAAAAGGGTAAAATAAACGAAATATGTCAAAGAAAACTAGAACAATTTTGTTTTTGACTTGCTTATTTTTGTTTTTTGTGGCAGCTCCTTCGATCATTTTATATTCTTTGGGCTACCGCTTTGATTTTGAAAATAGACAACTGACTCAAACCGGGGGGTTTGGTTTTAAGGCCAAGCCCAAACAGGTGGAAATTTATATCGATGGAGAATTAGCTAAAAAAACTGATTTTCTTGTCGGGTCGGCATTGGTTGAAAATTTATTACCAAGAAAATATAAAATAGAAGTAAAAAAGGAGGGGTATCTAACCTGGGAAAAAAATTTAGAAATTAAAGAGAAGGAGGTTATCGAGATCAGAAATATTATTTTATTTCCAAAAAACATCAATTTTACGACTTTGACCAAGGGGGTTAAAAATTTTTGGTTTTCACCTGATGATAAAAAAATAATTTTACTCGAGATAGAAGAAGACGGAGAAACTTGGGCCTTGAAACTTTATGACCTGGAGAGAAATATCAAAAGCCATTTAATCTCAGAGGGAGATGTTAACCAGAATGGAGCTAATTTGTTGAATTTAGAATTTTCTGAAGACTCAAAAGAGATTTATTTAGATACTAAGACCGCTGAAATCTCGTCTAATTCCATGCCAGAAGATCAGGGAAAAACATTCATTCTAAGATTAGATAAATTACCAGTGCGACTGACTGAAAAGGAAATTACTACCTCTTCAGAAAATATTATTACGTCCAAAAAATATAATCAGGATGTCTATTATTTAGATAATACCGGCTATGTTTTTAAAAATGAGTTGAGGGTAAATGAGATAGCCTTTCCAGTAAAAGCAGAAGCCGAATACACCTTAGAAATATTTCCAGATTTCATATTTTTGACCACTGAGGACCGAACCCTCTATTTATTTTCTCCCGAATCCAACTCATTTGAAATCTTTTTTAACGGAGTAAATAATTTAAAGATTTCTCCAGGCAGAAAAAAATTGGTTTTCTTCTCAAACTCTGAAGTCTGGGTTTTATTCCTGAAAGACGAGGGGGTAAAAAAAACTGGCGAAAAATTGTTTTTAGTCCGGCTTTCAGAAAAAATTGGTGATGTTTTTTGGCTAAACTCGGATTATTTAGTTCTTAACTCGGGAGATAATTTAAAAATTGTAGAAATTGATGAACGTGACAGAATCCAAACTTGGGATATCGCCTCTACCCAAAGATTTGACGTGGAGAGAGGAGTCTATTTTACCGGAGATAGCAAAAAACTCTATATTTTGAGCGAAGAGAATTTGTTTGCCTCGGAAGAAATATTTTAACCCCCACACCAAATGAGGATTCTATCAAACTAAAAGCTCGACAACGAAGACGGCCTTGCTTTACGAGGTTGTCCTATCGTCATTATGGTGTGGGGGTTATTTTATTTTTAAAATCCTCCCAATTAATCTCATTCTCGCCGGCCGCAGCGCATATCTCTTTAAACTGACAATACTGACATTGCCAGTTATCGGGATAATCAGGAATTCGCTGGGGAACGATATTCTTATCAAGTTTATTCTTTAGGGCACTTAAGTCTTCTAGAAGGGTTCGAGCTAAAGTAGGATTATAATTAATTATAAATTCTTTTAATTCTAGGCTATCTTTATTGATATAAAGAAGGATACCCTTGGGAATTTTAAAAAAATGTAAATAAAGCTGAAGTTGATTAATGTTTTCTTCCTTGGCCGAGCTGAGGTTCTTAAAAATCATGCTGTTCATACTTTTGAAATCAACCACATAAAGCTCGTTACCCAAGGAAATAATAGCATCTGCTCTGCCAGAAATCAGTTCTTGGGGAGGAATATTAATCTCAGAAGCTCTAACTATCCCTAAACTTAATAGAGTACTTAGAATCTGCATCTGCATATAATCTCCGTGGTCAAACATTCTTAAAACTCTGGCATCCATTTTTTCTCGAGGAGCGTTTTTAAATTTAAAAAAAGTTGCCCTCGGACATTTTCCGGCATCAGTAATATAAAAGTGATGCTGTTCTTTATCCCTTTGCCTATCCATATAAAATTTATCAATAAGCTCTTTTAGCATAGTCTACCGTTTTTGCCACTGCGGGGCCCTTCTGGCTCTTTTTAGGCCGAACTTTTTTCTTTCTCTCATCCTCGGATCTCTTGTCAAAAATCCGGTTGCCTTTAATCTTTTTCTGAAATCGGGATTGAACAAAACTAAAGCTCTAGCTGTTCCATGTCTGACGGCTTCGGCCTGCGCCTTCAAACCTCCTCCATGAACCCGAACTGAAACCCTAAATTTATCAAGGCACTTCATTTTTTCAAGAGAAGATCGGGCAATTTGTTGGAGCTCAGAAATTGGAAAATATTGCTCCAGAGGCTTCTCGTTAATCAAGAATGCTCGTCCCGCAGGAGAGTCAAGATTGTCTTTTTGAGTGTTCGCTTTTGAAGTAAAAAGTCGGGTCCTAGCCACAGCCGTTTTTCTTCTGCCTTCGGCTTCGTAATATTTTTCCAGCTTCAGCTTCGCTACAGGAGTCGGTCTTTTAACCGTCCTTTTAACGGCTGGCTTTTTCGTTTTCTTTCTTGCAGTTTTTTCTTCTTTTTTTGTTTTGGGCATAACTATTCCCCAAACTTCTTAAAGAAGTAAAGGGGGACGAAATAAAAATAAAGTTTTCAGCGAGCGTTGAGTATTTTTAATCTTTTGATCATTTTTTTTCGTAATTTATTTTTTGGGAGCATTCCATAAACCGCTTTTTTAAAAACTTCGGCCGGATTTTCCTTAAAAAGTTTTTTAAAAGGAGTAAGCCTTACTCCTCCTAAAAAACCTGAGTGGCGAAAATATTCTTTTTGCTTCATTTTTCTCCCAGTAATTTTTAAATTTTTGACATTTTTAATAATCACAAAGTCGCCTATGTCTTTATAGGGCGAGAAGTCCGGTTTATTCTTGCCATGCAATAAAGCCGCGACTTCTGACGCTAATCTTCCAAGTACTCTATCGGTAGCATCAATTAAGTGAGTTTTTCTTGCTATCATTTAAAATTGAAATTAAAAATTAGAGATTATTTTACTAGTTCTACTATGGCCATCCTCGCGCCATCTGATTTTCTCCGTCCTAACTTAATAACTCTTGTATATCCTCCCTTTTTTTCTTTATATCTCGGGCCAATTTCGTCAACTAATTTTTTAACTATCCTAGGAGAAAAAAAATTAGACAGAAGTCTACGCGAAAGCAAATTACCGATTTTAGCCCGACTAATCTGTCGTTCTACAAAACGAGAAATTTCTTTAGATTTGGCTTCGGTAGTTTTAATCTTCTCTTTTAACAGAAGGGAGTTGGCTAGGGACTTCAAAAGCGCTTTTCTTTGATCCCTTTTTCTACTTAGTTTTCTTCCTTTTTTCCTTTTTCGCATGTTTTTTTACGGGACTTTTTCGTTTTCTTGCCGTAAGTTTCTTTGGTAAAACTACTTCTTCTTTCTTAAAGGCTTCGGCAAACAAACTAAAGTGTTTTACTAAAATTTCCGAGGCCTGATAAAACGCATCCTCCGGCAGAATAGTTCCATCAGTCTCAAGTTCTAAAAACAGCCTGTCAAAATCGGTCCTTTCTCCCACCCTCATATTTTCAACCCGAAAAGCTACTTGCCTTACAGGGGTAAAAACAGCATCTAGGGGAATAGTCCCAATTTCTAATTTTTCCTTTTTTCTAGCTTCCCGAGGGGAATATCCTATTCCCCTTTCAATTTGAATCTCTATTTCCAGTTCTGTCTTCTTGTCAGTAAGAGTGGCAATGGGGCAATCTTTATTCATCAATTCTAATTGAGACGGGATTTCAAAATCAGAACCCTTAATCTTCTTCTCGCCTTTAATCTTTAAGGTTGCTTTTTGAGGTTCTGCGGTATAAATTTTAAATCTTAACTGTTTTAGATTCAACATAATCTGGATAACATCTTCTAAAACCCCAGGAATGGTTGAAAACTCATGAGGAACATTCTTAATTTTCATCTGAGTAACTGCTGCTCCAGCAAGAGAAGAAAGCAAAACTCGACGAAGAGAATTTCCAACGGTCACTCCATAACCGGGATATAAGGCTTCTATTTCAAAAACAGCTTTATTTTTTTCTTCTTTAATAACTTTTGGCTTAATAGGCAATGGTATCATGATGATAATATAAGGGCTACTCGCTCTCCAAACATCCGTTCCTTCGTTCCTTAAAGGTTGAATGAAATGAAGTGCGAAAAGAGATTTATCTCTCTGAATACCCTCGGTTTTTAATATTCTGTTATAACAGGGAGTTCGAAGATTTCCCCCAATACCCTTCCGATAGGGCACGTTATTATCGCGAATAATACTCAAATATGGCCGATATTTCCACTGGTGGGGCAATTTCCTCAGGATTCGGCTCTCCTATAACTTTTCCCCCTAATTTATCAATATCCAATTCCAACCAGCTAGGGGTTTTATGTTTTTTTAACAGATTTTTAAGATTTTGAAAAATAGCTTTCTTGGCCTTTTGTTCTTTTATCAAAATAGTATCTCCTTTCCTAACTAAATAAGAAGGTGTATTAATTGATTTATCGTTAACTAAAAAGTGACCGCAAGACACTAATTGTCGGGCCTGAGCCCGGGAAGTAGCGAGTCCTAATCGAAAAACAATATTATCTAGGCGGCTCTCTAAAGTTTTTATCAATAAATTTGAAGCATCCTCCACCCTACCTCGTTTTTCTAGGATTTTCTTGATATAGTTTTTAAACTGTCTTTCCTTTAAATTATACCAATTTTTTAATTTTTGTTTCTCCTTTAATGCCTTCCCATATTCTGAAGGAGGAGTAGGTCTCCTCTTTTTCTTTTGGCCCGGCGGATAAGGGCGCTTTATCATCGGGCATTTTGGCGATAAACACTTTTCACCTTTCAAAAAAAGTTTTGTTCCCAAACGACGACAAATTTTACATTTTGAATCCAACATTTTAGACTCTACGGACTTTTGGTGGTCGACACCCGTTATGTGGTATTGGCGTAATGTCTTTAATCGCAACTATCTCCAAACCCCGAGCGGCCAGAGACCGAAGAGCCGACTCTCGACCTGAGCCAATTCCCTTAATTAAAACTGTGACTTTTTCAATCCCCAATTTTCTAGCAGCTTGAACTATATTCTCAGCTACTTTTGAAGCAGCAAATGGGGTAGCCTTCTTTGTTCCTCTAAAACCGATATTACCTGCTGTTGTCCAGTATAAAACATTCCCCCGAAGATCAGTCAGGGTTATAATGGTATTGTTGTAAGAAGAAGAAATATAAATTCGGCCCTCTTTAACTCTTTGAGGAGCCGCTACCCTAATTTCCTTTTGAGTTTTGCCCTCTATTTTTTCTCTTTCTTTCAATAACTCTTCCTCGGTTTTAGCAATAATACGTTTCTTTCCCATAGTATTATGTGGGAGTGGCGGGCGGCTTTCTACCCGAACCCACTGTTTTTCTAATATTTCCCCTGACAGTCCGGGTATTAGTTCTTGTCCGCTGCCCCCTCACTGGTAGGCTTCTAAGATGACGCGCCCCTCTCCAAGTGTCAATATCTTTTAATCTTTTAATATTCATCATTGTCTCTCTTCTCAATTCTCCTTCAATCTTATATTTTTTCTCAATAATTTCTCTAAGACGTGAAACATCATTCGGGGTTAGATCTTTAGCTTTTTGACTAGGGGCTATTCTTGCCTCATCCAAAATTCTCCTGCTTAATGCTAAACCAACCCCATAGATATAGGTTAAAGCAATAAGTATTTGTTTATCCTCTGGTATATTAACACCGGCTATACGTGGCATAGTTTCAGCCTTGTCTTTGTTTATGCTTGGGATTCTTACAAATCACATAAATTCGTCCTTTCCTTCGGACGATTTTACAATGTTTACAAATTTTTTTAACAGACGGCCGTACCTTCACTCCCACGCCAAACGAGCTTATATTTTGAAGTTAATATATAGCTTAACTCTAGAAATTTTGCTCGTAGTTATTTAATTATCCCCCACATCAAACAAGTATAAAATATTTATGCGCGAAGCGCAAAACTCGTTACGGTGTAGTGGCTCGCCTTTACTTGCCTCTATAAACTATCCTACCCCTTTTTTCGTCATAAGGACTTATCTCTACCGCGACCCTATCACCAGGTAAAATCTTAATCCTATATATTCTAAGTTTACCAGCAAGATGACAGAGTATCTCTTGTCCGTCATCCAATTTTACTCGAAAATTAGTACTGGGTAAGGCTTCAATAACGACCCCAGTTTTTCTGGGTGTTTTTTTAATCATCGACAATAATCTTAACTTTAATAATTTTTTCCATTTTAGTCAACCCCCCGCATCAATCCCTTTCAAAGAAAGTAGTGATATCATAGTATAAAGAGAGAAAAATTAAATTTGCTTTTAGAATAATGTCATATTTATTCCGAGATCGGTGAGGGATCAACAGCAATTGTTATCTTGATTTTATCAAAATTTTCAGGAACCCGTTGCACCCAAAATGGCCAAAGTTTTACTTCAGCCCGAATGACTTCGGGCTGATTTTGAAGAAAAAATTGAGTTTCAGTTAAGGACTTTCCGGCCAGCGCCTGCCTTAGAGAGGTTTCATCAACGACTGAATAAATTTTAGCTTTCAACTTAAGGGAAAGCATAATTTCTCCTCCCTCAAGGTCGATAGCTTCGGGGGAATATTCTATCTTTAAGGTTTCTTGGTCAAAATTCTTGTCAGTGGCAATTTCAGTGGCAATAAACTCTTTTGAAAAATTCTCTAAATCTTCCTCCTTAAAAAATAATGTTTTGGTTCTCGCTTTTACCTGAAAAGTGAATTTTTCTAATTCTGTTCCGGCTTCAGTCAAAGAGAAAGCCTCTAAAATTTCTGTTTTAAAACCTTCTTCAAGAGTGACAAATTCTTCTGGAACCTTGCCCTTCAAGGTATTTTTGGTTTCTTCTGTCGCCTTTTCTATTAATACTTTTTCAGCTCCTTCTAAATCTTCTTGGGTAACTTCGAAAACATCTTTTTCAGATCCCCCGCTCATTGCCTCAGAAGACTTGCCATAAACAAGGGTATATTGAGGGGTACCGGCTAAGCCGGGAACAGAAAAAGTTGAAGGCTCAATGTTATATTTTTCTCCTGGAGCATCGGCCACTACCCTCACGTCTATATAACCTTTGGCCGGAACAACGACCCTTTCGACTGTTTTAAACCAAGGCTCTTCATCTTCTTCTAAAGAAGGTTTAAATTTCTCTAAAGGCGCCTGGAATCGGGTTTGGGCCACTAAAATCTGGTCATTTTGGTAGTCGTTAAAAATCCTAATTACTCCTTCGGCCCTTTTTTCCGTTGATTTTTCTCCCGAGGAAGGAAATTCTTGCGGAAAAGTTTTTGTTTCCTCAAAGACAACGCCGGGTATTGAGCCAGCTGAGAAATCAATATTTGTAATGTTTTTATCAACCGTTAATCTTGTCTCGAAAATCTTTATTTCTGTCTCGGGACAGATTTCAATCTCTGCCCGGGATAAACTAAAATAGGCGATAACGCCAACGATTACCAAAACTAAAGGGATCAGAATTAACTTCTTTCCCATCCTGCTCCTAGGAGGAGATATTTTAAATTCCGGTTTCTTTTCTGGAATAAACCTTTCGACTTTCTTTTTCTCCAATTTCTTAGGGGGTGAAATATCAAATACTTTTTTAACCATTAGACATATTATACCTCGTTAGAAATTTAAGTCAAAATAGCCCTTATCCTTCTCGTGCCAGCCCCGCAACTCTCTTCTTTTATAATTTTAAACTTTCCCAACTCAGAAGTCCTTTTGACGTGTGGCCCGCCGCAAATCTCTTTCGAAAAATCGTCAGCGGAATAAACGGTAACAATTCTAGGATATTTCTCCTTAAAAAAGGCCAGAGCTCCTGTTTTTACCGCTTTTTCATAGCTCATTTTTTCTTTTTTAATCTCTAAGTCTTCTTCAATTTTTTGATTAACTAAATCTTCTACTTTTTTTATTTCTTCTCCGGTCATTTTTTGAGGATGAGAAAAATCAAATCTTAGCCGCTCGGAAGTGATATCGGAACCCATTTGTTTAACATGCTCGCCTAAAATCTTTCTTAAGGCAGCGTGGAGCAAGTGAGTGGCAGTATGGAGTTCTGGTGAAAACTTTCCTCCCCCGCCAAATTTCTTTTCCGCTCCGGCTCGGGATATTCCCCTAAATTCTCTTTCTCTTGAAAAAAATCTCTCTGGATCTGTTAATTTTATTCCTTGCTCTCCTGCTAGTTCCTTTATTCTATCTATTCCAATACGGGTAGTACTAAAAATATCGTAAGCTACAGCTCCAGTAATACTGCCGCCTTCTTGGCTCTTTGTGATTAATTTCTGCGCTATTCTCTCTCGCGCTACCTCAGATTTTCTGTAATCCTCTTCTTCGTTTTGAATAACAGTCAAAATATCTGTTTCTTTTGACTTAAGATCAGGATAAGTCTCTTTATAAATTTCCATCACTTTTTGCGCCAAGGGAATTAAAAAATTTTCTGAGAGACGCAAGATACGTCCTGCGTCTGAAGCACCTCTTATAATTTTTCTAAGAATAGACCCTCTTTCAATATTGGAGGGTAAAATTCCTTCAGAAATTAAGAAAACTGCTCCCTTAATATGGTCAGCAATAATTCTCTGAGTTTTAACATTAGAGTCAGGAATTTCTCTTAAGATCGGTTCAAATAAATCTGTTTCAAAGACAGATGGTTTATTTTGAACTACCATAGCTAATCTTTCCAGACCCATCCCGGTATCAACGCCTTTTTGTTCCAGGGGTGTTAATTTTTTATCTCTATCTTGGTAATACTCGTTAAAAACCAAGTTCCAAACCTCGGTTCCTTGAATATGAATTTCAGTGTTTGGACCACAAGGACCTTGTTCTCCTGTCGGACCCCAGAAATTATCTTCTTTACCATATTTTTTTATTTTATTTTCGGGAATACCTAATCTCTTCCAAATTTCAATTGACTCTTTATCTTCTGGTACATCCTTATCCTTGTCCCCGGCAAAAACTGTAAAAACAGCACTTCCCAAAGGCATCCTTAGCTTCTTAAAAAGGAATTCATAAGCCAATTTTATTGCCTCAGTCTTAAAATAATCTCCGAAGGAAAAATTACCCAACATTTCAAGAAAGGTAAGATGATCTTTGTCTCCTACTTCGTCAATATCTGAAGTCCTAAAACATTTCTGACAAGAAGCAACCCTCTCTCCATAGGGAGATTTTTCTCCTAAGTAATAGGGTTTAAACTGCTGCATGCCAGCCGTAGTAAATAAGACACTGGGGTCGGTCGGAATAAGCGAAGAAGAGGGCACTATTTTGTGCCCTTTCTTTTCGAAAAAAAACAAAAAATCTTTCCTTAGGTCTTTAGAATCCATTGGATTTCTTATGAGAACCTATCTGCCACAGTTGAGGCTACAAAAGATTCAGGTTTTATCTTGGGTTCAAAACCGTTTCCCCTAATTAGACCAGTCACTTCCTTAATCATATCTTTGGTTTTGCCGTTCTCTCCGATGTCGGCATGAATATAACGGAATTGGTAATTAGAGGAATTTAATAATTCTTTGATTCTTTTTTCAAAATTTTCTCTTAAATGCAAAGCCAATTGGCAAGATAAAAAAACTTCTTCCAAAATTCTGGTTTTCCAATTATAAAATTTTCTTTTTTTGTAGCCAATCTTTTTAAGAAAAAATCTTCCTCCTTCCCCGACTCTTAAAACAACTACCGCCACTGGAAAATGAGGTTCTTCTCCGGAAGAAGAGTCGCAGCCGACAATAATATCATAAGATCTCTCTGGTTTTTCGTTTAGATAAGATAAAATCTCATCAATTACTTGATTTGTCTTCAAATTTCCCTGACTGGGATTATAAAAATTTCCTTGCCCGATCAAGTTCTGTTCATCAAAATTTGTATGGACTTCAGAAAAATCAGTCATAATTTAATTATTTTAGCTTAACAAAAAAAGGGCGGAAATCAAGACTGGCTAACGCTTCTAATTATTTTAATGAATTCTTTGACCTTTAAAGAGGCACCGCCGGGTAAAAGCCCTTGAAATCCAGCCTTTTCAATATAAATCTGGGCATTTTGTGAATTAACACTACCCCCATATATTATCTTGACTCTTCTCTTTAGTTTCTTCTGAATTAAAATCCTCATTCTTTCTGCTTTCTCTTGGGGACAAGGCCGCCCACTACCAACAGCAAAAAGAGGCTCGTAAGCGATAAATAAATTTTTAAATTCTTTCAGAGGAACTCCTTTTAAATCTTTTTCTATTTGAGATAGTTTATCAATACATAAAATTGGCTTTAATCTTTCAGTTATCGCCGCTTTTATCTTTTTATTTATCATCTCGTCGGTTTCTCTCTGGTATTTTCTTCTTTCTGAATGGCCAATAATAACATACTGGACGCCTAAATTCTTTAACATTAATGGTGAAACTTCGCCGGTAAAAGCCCCTTTTTCTTCCCAAAAACAACTTTGACCTCCGAAGCTTATAGCGGAGGATAGGTTCTGCGAGATTAAAACTGACAGATAAACAAAAGGCGGACAGATGACAACTTCGACATTTCTTATGCTTTTAACCCTCTTCTTTACTGAATCAAAAAGCAGCTTAGCTTCTTTAAGATTTGTCGGATTGCATTTCCAATTAGCGACTATAAGTGGTTTCATTGTTTTTTGAGGTAGGCGGCGGCTTTTTCCGGTGTAATGGTAGAAATCTCCATTCGCGCTCCTAATTCAAAACCGGCCCAAATTCCGGTTTTGGGTAAAACCGTAAAATGCCAGTGATAAAATGGATAATTCCCTCCGTCGCAAGGAGCGGTCTTCAAATAAAAGTTATAAGGAGGGTTATTGAGCGCTTTATAGAGTTTGCCAAGAACAACTTTAAAGACCTCGGCTAATTGCTCCTCTTCTTCTTCGGTTATCTTCTCAAAATTAGAAAGATGTTTTTTAGGTGAAATAATAACTTCAAAGGCTGCCTTGGAAGCAAAAGGACAAATGGCCAAAAAATTTCTATTTTCAAAAACAATCCTTTTCTTAACCTTCCTCTCCCAATTATTCATCTGGCAATTAACGCATTTTTTGTTTCTTTGAAAATGCTTCTGTGAATTCTTAAGAGCTTTTCGTAGATCAATGTCGAACAAAGGAGTAGTGATAATTTGAGAATGCGGATGAGGCTGGGAGGCAGCGGCTTCGGCGCCATGATTGTGAAAAATTGAAACATAATTAACAAAAGGTTTTTTCATTAGTGTTAGATATCTCTCTTTATAGCTGTCAATGACTTCTTTTATGTTCTCAATCGGCAATAAGGCCAGCGATTTTTCATGATCTCTGGTAATAACTAATTCGCAAAAACCAACGGCGTTCATTGTTTGATATAGGTTACCTTCAATCTTTTTCTCCCATTTTGGATAAGGCAGGAAGGCCGGAAATTTATTAGGGACAACGATGGTCGTCCAATTTTTTGGAATTCCTTGCTGCAAAGGAATTTTTTTACCTTGATAATAGACCAAAAGCGGCTTTTCCTGCGTTTTAATATTGCAAAAAGGACATTTGCTTTTTGGAATTTTTATCTCAACTCTCCTTTCTTTTTTAAATATCTTTGGCTTCTTTGCTCTACCAGTAGCGATAACCACCCAGTCCTTACTAGTTAGGTCAAAGCGTAATTCCGAGGGAAATTTTATTTTTTTATATTTTCTCACCATATTAATTATTCAATTATAACTCTTTTTCTTTTATACCGCAATAAAACAAAAACTGTCTACTTTGCGAGACAGCGGGAAATCGTTGCTCCCCCGAATAGAACTTGGTTTTGGGAGAGTCCGTCTGGTTTAGTATCCGTACGAAATATCTTCTCCATTGTTTAAGAACGTATTATTTTTGAGGATATTATCTTTGAGATTTGGGTCTTCCGGTGAAACAAGAAGCAAAAGACCGCTTCCACAATCTTTAATAGTATTGCCGGTGATAAGGGGTGAACCGCCATCAATAACAATACAGCAACGATTATTATTTGGACCAATGGTGTTATTCCGAATCGTAGGAAAAGCGTTATGCATATCAACTAACTCATGGCCGGCATCGTAAATCGTATTATTCTCAACCACCACAGAACTATTAGCACACACTGCACACTCGCCCACATGTCTCAGGATGTTATGGTTAACCACCGTACCATTGCCAGGATCAAAACAACGGTAATATTCCATTATGCAATAGGAGAAAATGCCATGGCTAAACTGAAAGTGGTTCCAATCGTAGATACCAGGCGTTGGGCTGTCCGAGGTAATAGTAATCATCTGCTCGGGTGTTCCCACTGCATGTAAAGTGCCATTGATCTGTATGGAAATGTGATTGTTCTCGTCTCGGAATGGTTCGCCTTCATGAACTCCACAATTGTAATTATCCTCTTCCTTTATTCCAATGAGTAAATCGTAGTTCTCAATTCCATCGCACTCCCAATGTCCAAATAAATTCTGCGTGTCTTTATTTGCCAAGATAACAACCTGCGTTCCCGGAAGAATTGTTAATGTTACCCCCTCTTCTACAAGAATGTCTCCTATAATATCTATTTGACCACTCCAAATTTCATCTCTTTCTATCTTGCCAACTCTTGTAGCGTTAGAAACCTCTTCGGGACCTTCTTCCTTCGGAATAATTTCTTCTTCTTTCTTTCCTTCCTCCCCTCCCAAAGCTATCTCTTCCTCCCCTTGTTCTTCTGGAACCCCTTTTTCTTCTACAGTTTCTTCTTCTTCAAAAACTCCCTGGCATTTTCCATTCACGCATTTACATGAATTTGGAGCCACACAGAAACAGTCGCCTTCCTTTTCCCATTGGTAGTCTTTATTAAAGCATCCGCAATTGCAGTCTCCGTCTTCTCCAAAGACAATGCAGTCAGAATCAGCTTCACAATTCTTGGCTTCTGTTTCACTTATTTCCTGAGGTCCTGAAATTGACTGATAAAGCCAGTAACTAAAGGCTCCAATGATAATTATGATTACAATTGGGATAATTATCTTTTTCATGTTGATTTATTCTACCAAAAAACCACCTCTATTACGAGGTGACAAACCGTAGCTCCGGGGATGGAACAATATTAGAACTTGGTTTTTGGGAGAGATTTCCGCCGGTTGAGGCTATTTGTAACCCCAGATTAGAGCCATAACAGTCACTTATCTTCTCCTTTATTGGGCGTTTTCGATTTTTTTCATCAAAGAACGTACAAATCTAAATCCTTGTATCCTCAAATACCGCCCAGACATTACCATCCTCTCCTGCTTCCCAGGCATGATAGCCATAAACAGGCTTACCCTCTTTCGTTTCCCAAAACGCAGCGTGTTCTTCGCCTGGGATAAGGATGAGTCGCCCTGTTTCTGTATCTTTGGTTTGACCGGAATAATTAACCATCCCGCCTTTGGTACCTATCAGGTTCACATGAATTTCTTTAAAAGGAATTGGTTCTTCAGCATGATTATGTATTCCACAATGGACATTGGGGCCGGCATACCAGAGATTAAGCCTGTAGCCATCTACTAATATTTGTGGCCGACTATAATACATATCCTTGTCCGCAAATTCAGGATTATTCGGTATCATCTCTGATATATGCTTCCATTCTAATTGCATACTCTTTAGACCATTAAGGGATGCGTCGCTTAATTTATCGACTCTAAGAGGAGGTTCTCCTCTGTTAGTAAAGATAGCTACTGTTGCTCCTTGTTTTCCTACCTGAATATAGTCCTCTTTGACTACAAGACTCCTTTTTAGCTCTGGACTTAAGACGCTTCGCTCCGGACTAATTAAACCACCTCTTAAGACCTTAACATAATTTATAGCGGTCTTGTCTAACGCCATTTTCGCTTCTGGTTTTAACTTAGCAAAATACACTTTATAGCCTGCTAGTTCCCATCTAGGAGTTTTGCTTATTCCTTTATCAACAAACTCTACTTCTATACCTTTTTCTGTTTTTTTCAGCCGAGCAGTTAATGAGGAGTTTATATTTTCTAATTTTCCTTGAAAATATTTCTTCATATTCTTATTCTACCAAAAAGCCGCCCAAATATATAGGCGGAAATTTCAGCTCCGGGGATGGGACTTGAACCTTTTTAACGAACGTACTTGCCAGTGATTAAATTCCACCTTATCCTGAACAAATCCAAAGCTATTTTAAGAATGCTTTTGAATTTTACCTTACTTTCAGGGTCATTTTTCCAGTAAACCGGTATTTCTTTAATTTGGCAACCGAGCTTTTTAGCGATGATCAATATTTCAGGGTCAAAGGCAAATCTATCAATTCTACATTTAGGAAAAATATCTTCAGCCGCTTTCTTAGTAAAACATTTAAACCCACACTGAGTATCTTCTACTTTCCAAAGACCAATAACTAATTTTCTGAATAATTTGAAGCCTTCTCCTAAAATTATCTGTCTTAACCATGGTTGAGGAGGGTCTAAAATAGCTCCTTTTATGTCTCTCGAGCCGATAACCACACCTACTCCTTTTTCAAATTCTGGCCACATTTTCTCTATCTGCCCAATTGAGGTTGAATTATCAGCATCAGTAAATAATCGATACTCCCCTTTTGCGCTTAACATCCCTTGTCTGACGACAAAACCTTTGCCGTTATTTTTTTTATTATTGATCAGTCGTAAATTTTTAATTTTCGACTTCGAATTTTCAGTTATTTGAGCGGTCTCATCAGTTGAACCATCATTCACAACCAAAATTTCATAATCGTATGACTGTCTTGATAAATATTTACTAATCTCTTCCAGGGTCTTGGGAAGCCGTTTCTCTTCGTTATAAGCCGGAACAACAATCGAAAGTTTCACTCCGTTAGAAATTCTGTTTGTTTTACGCATAATAATAATTAATAATTATTTTTATTAACCTCCGTTAATCTTCTAATTTCTAACGGAGTAAATATTAAGATACTATATCATCCTATTAGAAAATTTACTAATTTCTAACGGGGTAAGAGAGTCAAAACTTTAGCGCCATTTCTTGTTAGAGCTGCTGTATGTTCAAAGTGACAAGAAAGAGAACCGTCTTGGGTTTCAAGGCCATAGCCGTCTTTTGCTTTTTTAATTTTCCAATCACCTACGGTCACCATCGGTTCTAAACAAAAAACCATACCCTCTGTAATCTCGGGACCGGTCTTTCTTTTCCCGTAGTTTAGGATTTGCGGCTCTTCGTGTAACTCCTTGCCAATCCCGTGGCCGCAAAGCTCTCTCACTACATTAAATCCCTGACTTTCCACATATCTTTGAATGGTATTTCCAATATCACCAAAAGTATTACCTGGTTTTATTTTTTTAAATCCTCTTTTTAAGGCTTTTTTTGTTACCCTAATTAAGCGTTGAGTTTCCGGATCAATTTTCCCAACTGGCACAGTGATTGCCATATCGGCGTGAAAGCCCCTCCATTGAACACCCAAATCAAGCGACAGTATATCTCCTTCCTTCAATTCTCTATTAGAGGGAATAGCATGAACGATTTCTTCGTTAATAGAAGTACATAAAGCAGTAGGATATCCCTCATATCCCTTAAAAGAAGGTTTGCCGCCGGATTTTAAAATCAGGGCCTCGGCGACCCTGTCTAGTTCTTTAGTGGTAATTCCTGGCTTAACCTGTTTTTCTAATTCTTTCATAATTTTTGCCAGAATTTTTCCACTCTCAGCCATTATTTCAATTTCTTCTGGAGTTTTGATTTGAATCATTTAAAAAGGGTTTAGTTCCTTTTTATAGTTTCCGAAATATCTTCAAACACATCGGCAACAGATTTCTCGCCGTTTATTTCTTTTATTTTTAAACCTTGTTTTTTAAAATAATCGCACAAAGGGAGTGTTCTTTCTTTAAATTCTTTTATTTTTGCCTTAATTACTTCTGGTTTACTATCTTCACGAAAAACTAATTTTGATCCGTCAAAGGGACATTTTTTTAACTTAGCAGTTTCTTTCGTATACAAAATTGGGTGGCGCATTAATTGACAAATCCTCCTCCTACTATTTCTCCAAATTGAAACCTCTGGTCTCTGTTTAATAAGGATGATTTTAATATTCGATTTTCCATATAATTTCTTTAACAAGGGTATTATTTGTTTCCCTTCATAAAGGGTCTTGGGAGAACCTGACATTACTATCCCTTTTCCTTCTTTTGCTAACATTTTGATTTTATTTTTTACCCAAAAAGCAATTAAGGGCGGACTCATCCATTTTCCCAACTGCCTAAGTTTTTTTTCTTCAGAAAGAAGGTATTTTCTATTACCAATTTTAACAAAATCATCCTTCTCGGCAGTGGCGAAATTTTTCTCAATTATCTCACTTGTTTCAAAATGGTAAATATCTAACTTCTCTGACAAAAGCTCAGCCTGGGTTCCCTTGCCCGAACCCGGAGGCCCTAAAACGATAATAACTTTTTTATTTTTAGAAGGTTTCATACTCTCTCATTTCTAATTGTGCTTTAATTTGGCGCATTGTTTCTAAAACTACGGAAACGACAATTAACAAAGCTGTCCCGCCAATCAAAAACCGGAAACCTTCTATTGAGGTTACTGCTTGAACAATAGAGGGCAGTATAGCAATTGTTCCTAAAAAGAGGGCACCAATCAACAAAACCCGATTTAAAATGTAATACATGAAGTTGGCTGTACTTTCTCCAGGCCTAATTCCCGGGACAAAACCGCCCATTTTTTGAAGATTAGTAGCAATGGCCTTCGGGTCAAAAGTAACGGCAGTATAGAAATAAGTAAAGAGGACCACTAAAATAAACAGTAAAAATCCGTAAACCCAAGGGTTTTCAAACCAAATCCCAACGGTTTGAGCAATTTGACCTACCGTTCCGCCAACTCCGGATAAAAAATTAGCAATCATGCCCGGGAAAAGTATAATTGATAAAGCAAAAATTATCGGGATCACTCCGGCCGGATTGATATTCAAGGGCAAATAAGTTGAAACACCGCCGTACATTTTCATTCCCCTGACTCTTTTAGCGTAAGAAACTGGGATATTTCTTCTGCCTTCGTTAATCAAAACTACGCCGGCAACAATTACCAAGGCTATCAGAAAAAAGAGTAGATAGGCTGGAAGTTTACCTGTTTCCCACGTAACCAATGTTTGATAGATATCCATTGGTAGACTGGCTACAATTCCGGCAAAAATTAAGATAGAAATTCCGTTACCAATGCCTTTTTCTGAAATCAACTCACCCAGCCACATTAAAAAAACGCAACCAGCCGTAACGGTTAAAATTGAAGTAAAAAGTGTAATCGGAGAAAGAGGATCAATCACCTGCTGGCGTTGAAATAAGGCAAGCATAGCATAACTTTGAAGTATGGCAAAAGGAACCGTAAGAATTCTGGCATATTGATTAAATTTTGCTCTGCCTTGCTCACCTTCTTCTTTATACATTTTTTCCAAAGCTGGGAAGATCATGGTTAACAACTGCATGACGATGGTAGCAGTAATATAAGGACCCAAGCCCAACATGGCAATAGAAAGATTTTCCAAGGCGCCGCCGGTAAATATATTCAAAAGACCAAACATTTGAAATTGCCCGAAGAATTTCTGCAAATTTTCGGGGTCAATTCCGGGAATAGGCACATTAGCCATTAATCGAAAGACTACAAGGACTCCCAAAACAAACAGAATTTTATTTCGTAAGTCTTTAATTTTAAAAATTTGTAAGATTTTATTTAACCACCCCATGGACTTTTGCAATGATTTCTTTACCTTTTTTAGAGACTAAACAGCCTTCGATACTCAATGGTTTAGTAAGGCTTCCCTTGCCTAAAATCTTGACCTTAGGTGTCTTCCCTTCTATTCTATGAATTAATTTTTTTTCTAGCAAGGTTTCGGGGGTAATTTTGTCCCCTAAATTAAATCTCTTTTCTAAAGCTTCTAAATTTACAATCGCAATTTTCAATTTTGCGTTTTTAACTTTCGATTTTTGTCTATAACCTCTTAGCTTCGGATATTTCTTAATCAATTCCCTGATAACCGGCTTAAACCTCCGGCCGGCCCTAGATTTCTGGCCTTTTATTCCCCGACCAGAATAAGTACCTCTTTTACCGCCGCGGC
>LJNE01000013.1 GCA_001303125.1 Parcubacteria bacterium DG_74_1
GAAGTCCAAAAAGGATATGAGTCAAACGGCAGACTATTAAGGCCCGCAAAAGTCAAGGTTACAAAGTAGCAAGAAAAAATTAAAAAAGGTCGCGAAACTGTTTAATATCAAAAATGATTAAATAAAAATTATGGAAGGACAGAAGCAAATTAGATTTAAGACAAAAGAAGACGATTTAAAAGGGGTTTATTCAAACCTGACACAAATTCTCCACACTAAAGAAGAGTTTATTTTAGACTTTTTTTTAGCGGCGCCCCCCGAAGGAATCCTTATTTCAAGAGTAATTATGAGTCCCGGGCATATAAAAAGATTGATTAAAGCGCTACAAGAAAATATCAGTAAATATGAAACAAAATTCGGTAAAATTGAAGAGGCTAAAACACTAGAAATACCAGAAGGAGGAATGGGATTTAAAGTAGAGAAATAATTTCTAAATTTTAAAAGGTCGTAAAAATAAATTTAATTTGTAACAATATTATGCCACTAGTTCCATGGAGACCATTTTGGGACTTAGATAGGTGGTTTGAAGAAATGGAACCAGAGGAATGGTTTAGAAGGCCAGGACTGGGAAGAATGTGGCCTGCGATGAAGACCCCCCGGATGGATATTTATGAAGAAGGAAACAATGTAGTTGCGAAAGTTGAATTGCCGGGCGTTGATCCGAAAAATATTGATGCCGAAGTAAAAGACAACGTTTTAAAGGTAGAGGCAAAAACGGAAGAGAAAAAAGAAGAGAAGGGAAAGGGTTATTATCGAAAGGAGATTAGCGCCGGTTACTTTAAGAGAGCAGTCCCTTTACCCGTTGAGGTGATTGGCGAGAAGGCCGACGCTAAATATGAAGAGGGAATTCTCAAGGTGGTTATTCCCAAAAAACAAGTTAAAAAAGGCAAGAAAAAAGGAACAAAAATAAAGGTTAAAAAATAACAATCTCGCTAGTAATAAGCTAATATTAAGCGAATATGAAGCAGGTCCATTGGTTTATTATTCGCTTTTAATTCGCTTATAATTCGCGAGTAACAATAATTTTATGTCAAAAATATTAGGCATTGATTTGGGTACATCAATTTCCAAGATGGCTACCATTTTGCATGGTGAGCCAAAATGTTTAGAATCGCGAGAGGGCTCAATTCTGGTCCCCTCGGTAGTTGCTTCAGGAAAAAGTGGAGAAAGGATGGTAGGGATTTTAGCCGAGAGACAGTCGGTGACCAATCCCAAAAATACAATTCATTCGGTCAAGAGGTTTATTGGCAGAAGATATTCTGACCCTGAAGTTCAGAAAGAGCTGAAACTTCTATCTTATGAAACAAGGGAAAGACAGGATGGTGGAGTAGAGGTGAAAATGGGTGACAAGTGGTACACCGCCATTGAAATTTCAGCTATGATTTTACAGAAATTAAAATTGGATGCTGAAGAAAAATTGGGCGAGAAAATAGAGCCAGTAGTCATTACCTGCCCGGCCAATTTTGATGACTCTCAAAGAAAAGCCACCAAGGCAGCAGGCGAGATTGCCGGCTTTAAAGTTTATCAGATTATAAACGAACCGACAGCTGCCGCCTTGGCCTATGGTTTCGGTAGAAGAGAAGCTGAGAAAGTAGTTGTTTATGATTTTGGCGGCGGCACTTTTGACGTGACCTGCTTGAATATCGCCCCGGATACTGTTGAGGTACTAGCCACTGGCGGTGAAGCTCATTTAGGGGGTCGGGATTTTGACCAAAAAATTATCAATTGGGTGTTGGAGGAGTTTAAAAAAGAACAGGGAATCGATCTTTCAAAAGATCCCTTAGCTCTTCAAAGACTAAAGGAAACCTGCGAGAAGGCCAAGATTGAACTGTCTTCTGTTATGGAAACGGAGATTAATCTTCCCTTTATTACTTCCGATGCTTCGGGCCCCAAGCACCTTCTTTATAAATTATCACGGGCTCAGTTTGAAAATATGAGCCGGGACCTGATTGAGACGTCAATTGAGAGAATTAAAAAGACCTTAGCAGAAGCCAAATTAAATAAATCAGAACTTAATGAGGTTATTCTAGTTGGTGGAACAACTTTGATTCCGGCTGTCAGGCAGGCAGTCAAAGATTTCTTCGACAAAGAGCCCAATAAATCGATTAATCCCGAAGAGGTGGTGGCTATGGGAGCAGCCATCAATGCAGAAATCTGGCGGGCGAAAGAGGAAGGGAGGGCGCCGGAAGGAGATATAAAAAGCGTTTTGCTTTTGGATGTGTTACCACTATCTCTTGGTATCGAAACCTTGGGAGGAATAAGCACCCAAATGATTGCCAAGAATACTACTATCCCGACTGCCAAAACTCAGATATTTTCCACGGCTGCTGATAACCAACCATCAGTGGAAGTTAATGTTTTACAAGGAGAAAGACCAATGGCTGCTGACAACCGGTCGATCGGTAAGTTCATTTTAGACGGCATTCCGCCGGCTCCTCGGGGACTCCCTCAGATTGAAGTAACTTTTGACGTTGATGTTAACGGGATTTTAACCGTTACGGCTAAAGACAAAGCCACGGGAAAATCGCAGTCAATCAAGATTGAAGGTTCAATCGGTATTTCTAAAGAGGAAATAGAAAAAATGAAAAAGGAAGCCGAATTACATGCTCAAGAAGATAAAAAGAAACAGGAATTGATTGAAGCTAGAAATCTGGCTGACAATTTGGTTTATACTACCGAAAAAACTCTGAGAGAAGCTGGAGGTAAAATTTCTTCCGAAACAAAAAAAGAAATTGAAGAAAAAATTAGTGAATTGAAAAAAGTAAAAGACAGTGATAATGTGGAAGAAATAAAACAAAAAACCCAAGAGGCATCGCAGGTTATTCAGAAAATTGGCGCTGAAATGTACAAAGCGGCCGGCGGTCAAAATCCGCCAACTGGCGGACCGCCAGGGAAAGAAAAGGGACCGAAAGAGGGAGAAGGGCCAAAAGCAGATGAAGGAGAGTATAAAGAAAAGAAATAATTTTAAATTGAAAATTTAGCAATGAAGGATTACTATGAAATTTTAGGCGTTTCGAAAACGGCCTCGGTAGAAGATATCAAAAAGGCCTATTATAAGCTGGCTCATAAATATCATCCGAGCAGAAAAGACGGCGATGAGAAAAAGTTTAAGGAAATAAGCGAGGCCTATCGTGTTCTTTCTGATAAGGAAAGAAGAAGTCAATATGATAGATTTGGCCAGGTTTTTGAAGGCGGAGCACCAGGAACGGAACCAGGGTTTGATTTTCAATGGGCCTGGGGAAAGCCGGGAATGGATTTTGAAGAGATTTTTAGGGGTGACTTCGGTGATTTAGGAGAAATGATGGAGGAAATGTTCGGGTTTGGCGCGCCAAGAAGAAGAAATAATTTTAGGAGAGGCCGAGATATTGAAGTTGATATGGAAATTTCTTTGGAAGACACTATAGAAAGAAAGGAAAAAACAATTAGCCTGTATAAATATATCACTTGTTCAAGGTGTCAGGGAAGCGGAGCAGAACCCGGAACTAAAGTTAATGAATGTTTCTCTTGTCGGGGTACAGGCCAAGTCCAGCAGATTAAAAAAACCTTTTTTGGGTCTTTTACTAAATACGCAGTTTGCCCTGAGTGCGGTGGAGAAGGATATCGACCGGAGAAGTCCTGTAATGTTTGTCGGGGCGAAGGCCGGGTTAAGAGCGAAGAAACTATTAAAATTTTTATTCCTGCCGGAGTTGATACTAATCAAGTAATAAAAGTCGAAGGAAAAGGTGAGGCGGGGAAAAAGGGCGGAAGACCAGGCAATCTATATATCAGAATTTTTGTCAGAAAACACCCTATTTTTACCAGAAGAGGAGATGATTTATATGTTTCCGTACCGATTTCATTTTCTCAGGCAAGCCTCGGAGATGAGATTGAGATTCCGACATTAGAAGGGTCAAAAATTTTCCTGACCGTACCTTCTGGCACCGAATCAGGAAAGATATTAAGAATTTCCGGAAAAGGTGTTCCTCGTTTTTCAAGCCACGGAAAGGGAAATTTGTACGTTCAATTAGAGATTAAAACTCCTAAAAAAATCAACAAGAAACAAAAAGAATTGCTGGAAAAGCTTAAAGAAGAAGGGCTGTAATCACAGGTTGCATAATTGTGATTGTGAATTTAAAACAAAAATTCCGCTGTTTTGCAGTGGCATGCCCCCGTAGCTTAGTGGTAAAGCAGTAGCCTTTTAAGCTTCTGATGAGGGTTCGATTCCTTCCGGGGGCACATTTTTTTTGGTGTAATTAATGAAAAACTAATTTTTTATAGGACAGAGGATCAGACAGAGACAAATCATCTATTTTTCTGATAAAATATAGATATTCAAAAATTTTTGTATAATTGTATATTAAATTTAGGCTTGGCAAAAGGATAAAAATTTGTTAGTATACTTCAATATGACACTTAAAAAAGTCTTACTTGTATTGTGCTTACTTGTCGCGATTTTTGCCAGTCTTGGGCTGGGTTTTAGACTAGGACAGGCTTCAAGAGGATCTTCAAATTCTAATTTAGGGCAGTTTTCTTTGGAGCCATTTCCGTCATTTTTAAATTCGATTTTTGGGCAAGGAAATTTTATTTTTGGAGAAGAGAAACCTCAATTAACAGTAGGTCCACCCGAGGGCATTGATTTTTCTCTTTTTTGGGAGGCTTGGCACGCTTTAGAAGAAAATTTTGTGGACCCTGAAAAAATTGATTATCAGAAAATGATTTACGGTGCTATTTCTGGAATGACAGAGTCCTTAGGAGATAATTACACTGTTTTTATGGCGCCAGAAGACCTTAAAATTTTTCAAGAAGATGTTGCCGGAGAGTTTGAGGGAGTAGGTATGGAAATCGGTATAAGAGAAGACCAGCTTACCATAATAGCTCCTTTAGAGGGAACGCCAGCTGAGAAAGCAGGCTTGCGAGCAGGAGATAAAATTATTAAGATTGACGATAAGGAGACTCGTGATCTTCCCCTTGATATAGCAGTAAAATATATTCGCGGTCCTAAAGGAACAGAAGTGGTCTTGACTATTATGCGAGAGGGCTGGTCAGAAACTAAAGAATTTATTATTATCAGAGATATCATTGAGATTCCTTCTTTAAAATGGGAGTTACTTGATGGAAATGTTGCCTACATTAAACTCTATCAGTTTACTCAGGCAGCCCATGCGGATTTTAATGCCGCGGCGCTTGAAATCTTAAATAGTCCTGCTGAAAAAATAATCTTGGATTTGAGAAATAATGGTGGCGGTTTCCTTCAAGTAGCTCAAGATATTGCCGGCTGGTTTTTGGAAGAAGGGGAGGTGGTAACGATTGAAGATACTGGCTCAAAAGAAGAGCAAGAATTTTATAGAGCTGAAGGACCATCCAGGCTTCTTCCTTATCCGACTGTAGTTTTAATTAATGGAGGCTCTGCTTCGGCTTCAGAAATTTTAGCTGGTGCTTTACGAGATAATCGTGGTATAGAATTAATTGGTCAAGATTCATTCGGCAAAGGGTCTATTCAAGAATTAGAAGAATTGAGCGAAGGCGGATTAAAGGTAACTATCGCTAGATGGCTGACCCCAAAAGGAGAATTAATTGCTGGCAGAGGGTTAGAACCAGATATCAAAATAGAAATGACTGACGAGGATTATGAGCAAGAGAGGGATCCGCAATTAGATAAGGCAATTGAAGTAATAAAAGAAATGAGATAAAATATTACCATGAGAGTTATCTTATTAGAAGACGTTGAAAGGCTGGGGAAAAAGCATGATGTCAAAGAAGTGAAGGACGGCTACGCCAGGAATTTTTTGATTGCCAAGGGCTTAGCAAAGCCAGCCACTAAGAAGGCGTTGGAATGGCTGGAGTTGCAAAAAGATATTGAGACAAAAAAAGCCGAAGAGGAACTAAAAAAAGCCCAAGAAATAGCTTCGGCTATCGAGGGGCAGGAAGTTATTATACCAGTTAAGATCGGCGAGGAAGACCAGTTTTTTGAATCCATTACCGCTCAAAAAATTTCGGAAAAATTAAAAGAACTTGGTTTTGACATCAAGAAAGGACAAATTACTTTGGCAGAGCCGATTAGAGAATTAGGAGAATTTCCGATCAAAATTAAATTTGAACACAACCTTGAAGCAGAGATAAAAATAATTATTACAGAGGAAAAGTAAAGCGGACAATCTGCTCTAGTTTATCTCAACTTTATCTCTATAATCTCTCATTAATAGATATAAATTGAGATAAGATAGAGACAGGGTTGTTTTTGTATGGTAAGATATATCTTCGTGGCAGGTGGCGTAATGTCGGGTATCGGCAAAGGAGTAGCTACCGCCTCAATCGGTAGGATTTTAAAATCAAAAGGATTTAAAGTTACTGCTGTTAAAATTGATCCTTATATTAATGTTGACGCTGGAACGATGAACCCCATCGAGCACGGGGAAGTCTTTGTGACCGATGACGGAACCGAATGTGATCAGGATGTCGGGAATTATGAGAGATTTCTAGATGAAGATTTGACTACGGTCAACTATATGACCACCGGTCGAGTTTACGAGTCGGTAATTCGCAAAGAAAGGAATTTAGAATACGGAGGCCGCTGCGTTGAGGTAGTACCGGATATTCCGAATGAAGTTATTTTCAGGATTAAAAAAGCAGCCCAAAAAACTAAAGCCGATTTTGTCTTAATTGAAATTGGCGGAACAGTAGGGGAGTATCAAAATCTTTTATTTTTGGAGGCAGTCAGAATGATGCGACTACAGAACCCCAAGGGAGTTCTTTTTATTTTAATCAGTTATTTACCTATTCCCGAAATGATTGGTGAGATGAAGACGAAGCCAACCCAAACCGCGGTTAGGTTGCTGAATGAAGCCGGTATTCAGCCAGATATTATTTTGGGCCGGGCTCGCTTGGCCTTGGATGAGCCGAGAAAGAGAAAAATTTCTATCTTTTGTAACGTAGCCAAAGAAGATGTTATTTCGGCTCCAGATATTGAATCGATTTACGAAATCCCTCTTAATTTTGAAAGAGAAAATTTAGCGGAGAGAATTTTAAAAAAAGTTGGCTTACGACCTAAAAAACGAAATTTAAGAGACTGGCAAACATTTGTGAAAAGAATAAAAAGTTCTAAAAAAGTGGTAAAGATCGGTATGGCCGGAAAGTATTTTGAAACCGGAAAGTTTACTTTAAAAGACTCTTATATTTCAATTATTGAGGCGGTAAAACAAGCCAGCTGGTTTCATAGAAGAAAACCGGAGATCCATTGGTTATCAGCTGAGAAGTATGAAAAGAATCCTCGGACATTAAGAGAACTAAAAAATTATGATGGAATTATTGTGCCGGGCGGTTTCGGCATCAGAGGGGTGGAAGGCAAGATAAAAGCAATTGAATTCTGCCGAAAAAATAAAATCCCGTTTCTGGGACTTTGTTTGGGAATGCAAATGGCGGTGGTAGAATTTGCTAGGAATGTTTGTGGTTTGAAGCACGCCAATTCTACCGAGGTCGCGCCAAATTGTTCTCAACCAGTTATAGATCTTCTTCCGGGACAAAAGACACTTCTAAAAAATAAAAAATATGGCGGGACAATGAGGTTAGGAAAGTACAAGTGTATTATTAAACCAAAAACTCTTGCTTTCCGAGCCTACAGGCGTTTAGAGGCCTTTGAACGTCATCGCCACCGCTACGAGTTAAATAATGATTTTAGAAAGGTTTTAGAGGCTAAAGGAATGGTTATGGCTGGTATAAACCCCGAGAAAGATTTGGTAGAAATTATTGAACTTCCCAAGCATCCCTTTTTCCTGGCTACTCAATTTCATCCCGAATTTAAGTCCAGACCGTTGAAGATCCATCCCTTATTTAGAGAATTTATTAAAGCAGCTAGTCGCCCCGTTAAATCGAAGAGAATGGATGAGCGCGGAGCGCTATTTAACGGGGTCAACGTTGACAATTTTAATGATTCTTTGAGATTTATCGAAAGACCTTTTTCTTTTCGTAACAAAACTGACCTTACCTTCTTTAAGGGCGTAAAGAGTATCATCGCCTCCGCGACCTACATTTTTCCCGGGGAAAAATCTTGTTCCTCGTTGGCGAACTAAAATTTGGCCCGCCTTGGCTCTCTGGCCTCCAGATAATTTTACACCAAGATATTTCGGCAAAGAATCTCGTCCTAATTTTGTGGCCCCGGTGGCCTTAGTTTTCGCCATATAATATGACATTACAAGAAATAAAAAAAATTGTCAAAACGTATCAAGCTAATATTGTATTGTTAATCGGCGTTATTTTAATTTCTCTACTTTCTTTCGCTATGAGGTATATTGTCGCCAGAAGTTACTACGGGCCACCGCTTGAACTTGAAACATTTGAAATTATAGAGAACAAAGAATTATGAAAGTTGCTATTATTGGAGCCGGAATAACCGGGTTATATTTGGCTTGGAAATTGGCAGAAAAAGGAAATGAAGTAACGGTTTTTGAAAAAAGAAGAAAAATCGGAAAGGAAGTTTGCTCCGGTCTATTTAGTAAAGAAATCTTAGAGTTTATACCGGAAAGTAAAAACTTGATCCAAAATGAAATAAAATCTGTTCTGATTCACTTTCCCCAGAGAACCTTAAGGGTCAATTTCTCAAAAAAATTTCTGGTGATGGACCATTCTAAATTAGATAATCTGGCAGCGAATTTATCCCGAAAATACGGGGCCCAAATTCTGCTAGAAAATAATGTAACGAGCCAGGGTCTCGTTACATTACAAAATACTTTTGACAGGATTATTGGCTGTGACGGAGCCTTATCTGAAATAAGAAAAAATTTAGGGCTTAGAAATTCCCAATTTCGTTTAGGGATTCAAGGATTTATTAAAGAAAATAACTCCCAAGATTCAGTTGAGGCCTGGCCGGTAAAAAAAGGCTTTATTTGGAGAATTCCTCGAGGTAAAATGATCGAATATGGGGTAATTTCAGATCCTATTGAAGCTAGAAAACTTTTTGACGACTTCTGCCAGAAAAACAAGCTTCGGTTTCAAGACATAAAGTCGGCTTTAATACCTCGAGGATTAATACTTCCCAAGACTAGGGAAATCACTCTTTGTGGAGATGCTGCCGGCCTTACCAAGCCCTGGAGCGGGGGAGGGGTAATTTGGGGACTGATGGCCGCTGGCCTTCTCTTGAAAAATTTCCCAGATTTTCTAGAATATAAGAAGGCAGTGGAAAACTTTTTTTCAAGAAAAATCCTTTTTTCAAAAACGATGACTCGCTTAGTTTATTTTCTGGGTTTTAAAATGCCTTGGTTGCTGCCACGAGAATCTAAAATAGAAGGTGATTTTTTAATATGAATAGGATTCCAAATCATTTAGGTATTATTTTAGATGGTAATCGAAGATGGGCAAAGGAAAGAGGTTTGCCGGTTTTTGAGGGTCACCGGAGAGGCTTAGAGACGGTAAAAAAAATAATAAACTATTGCAAAGAAAAAGGGATAAAAATTCTGACTCTTTTTGTTTTTTCAACTGAAAACTGGAAAAGAGGAAGGGAAGAAGTTAACTCTTTAATGAAGCTAGCCAGAAGAACTATTGACAGCTATTTAAAACATCTTCATAAAAGCAAAATTAGAGTAAAAGTGATCGGTCAAAGAGAAAAATTATCAAAGGCGCTGCAGAAAGAAATAACTAAGATTGAGAAGATAACCAGAGACAATACAGAAATGACAGTAAATTTCGCCTTAAGTTACGGCGGTCGGGCCGAGATTGTTGCCGCTGTCAAAAAAATTATTAAGCATAAAATCCCGCTCCGAGAGGT
>LJNE01000009.1 GCA_001303125.1 Parcubacteria bacterium DG_74_1
GCTTGTCTTAAATAATTAATCAAAGATTTACTGAACTCCTGGGAGTCTAATCCTTTTTCGAGAATTTCGTTCAAAAAGTTAATTGCTTCTTTTGCCTTTTTCTGGCAGAGAAAATCGGTAAATTTGCTAACCAACTCTATCCCAACCAATCCCAGTAAATCTTTAATATCTTCAGCTTTGACTTCCCGGTTTAAACCACTGGTAAAAGTTAAGGCCTGACCTAACAGGCTTTCGGCGTCACGAAAGGAGCCGGTAGAATTCAAGGCAATTAATTCTAAGGCTGGTTTTTCAAACTTAACTTTCTCCTTTTTACAAATAAAATCTAATCTTTGTAAAATTTCCGGCAAGGTTAATTTTCTAAAATCGAATCTTTGACAACGGGAAATAATAGTTGGGATCATTTTATGGATTTCGGTGGTGGCTAGTATAAAAATGGCGTGACTCGGTGGTTCTTCCAAGGTCTTTAAAAGGGCGTTAAAGGCTTCTTTTGTCAGCTGATGGGCTTCATCTATAATAAAAACTTTGTACTTTAATTTATTCGGAACAAATTTTATGCCCTCTATTAATTCTCTGATTTCATCAATTCCTCGATGGGAAGCGGCATCTATTTCAATCAAGTCCAGGGCTCGTCCTTCGTTAATTTCCCGACAAGATGAGCACTGATTACAGGGCTCAAATTGGGCCTCTTTTCTATTTTGGCAATTGACTGCTTTGGCTAAGAGTCTGGCAATAGTTGTCTTTCCGCAGCCCCTGGGGCCAGAAAACAAATAGGCATGGGAAATCCCTCCGCTTGAGACAGCGTTACTCAGGGTCTTTACCACGTGCTCCTGGCCGATAATTTCTCCAAAGGTCTGCGGCCGATATTTGCGATACAAAACTAACGACATGTTAAGCTTTAAAAACAAAGAATTTAGAGCCTATAAAGTTCCAAATCCAAGCAAATAAACTAGCAGTAAGTGCTCCAACACTAGCCCAAGCTTCTGCTGATATTCCAAATTGAGGACCAAGTATATTGACCACTAAAGAGGCAATACCAACATTAAGACCAAAACCAATGGCAACTGTCACCAAAAACTTAGAAAACTCCCCCGGTACAAAACCTTTCCTCTTCTTGCCAAAAGTCCAATATTTATTCCAGTAATAACTATTTACTGTAGCCATCAAAAAGGCGATACTTTTAAAAACAGTGTATAAAATTCCATAGCTAATACCAGAAAAGAAAATTAAAAGATTTAAAACCCCCAAGTCCACAAAAGTATTCAGGGCCCCTACTAAAACAAATCTTCCGGCCTGTAAAATAAACAGAAATCTTCTCCCCAACCAAGAAACTAGTACCATCCCCACTAAGGCAGCAGGTGGGAAAAGGACTATTAACAACCAACGATATGGAATTTCAAGACCAATAGTCTTTAAAATAATGAAGAAAAAAATTCCGATGCAAAGACCAATTATAATACTGATTATTGCGTCTGTTTTTTTAAGAAAATTCTGCATATTTTTATAATTTAATAATTATGATATTAAATTTCTTTGACATATTTTTTCTTTTTATTATATAAATACCAACTTAGTCCTAGCACCAGCAAGAATCCCAGCAAAGCTGGCCACCCAAAATATCTTTCCATAGTAATACCAGTTTTAGTAGCGAATAAAACTATTATTCCAGCCATTATAACCCCTAGAGCGATCAAAGGGAAGGCTATCTTAAAGGGAATTTGATATAAAAAAGCAATAATAGAGCCAGTCCAGCCGCCGGTGAGAGGAAAAGGAATAGCTACAAAAGGAATTAAAGCTAAATAACCATATTTTTTCATCTCGGACTGGGAGTTCTTGCGAGTTCTCTCGAAAAACCAAGAAAAAAATTTTTGGAAAAAAATAGATTTCCTGGAAAACCAACTGGAAATTGGCTCTAAAAACAAAAGGAGAAATACCACCGGTACTAAATTTCCTATTACTGAAATAAAATAAGCCATAGGCCAATTTAAATTATAGATGGCCAGAGCTGTGGGTAAGGCTACCCTTAGTTCTCCTAGTGGAGTCATTGCCAAGAAAAATGTTTGAATTTCCGGAGTCATTGAAAAATTTTATCATAAATTTCCCGAAAAATCAAGAATTGGTTTCTCTTGACAACTATTTAAGGCTTGCTAACCTAAAATAAGGACCGGAATTATGAAAAATCAAATTAACCCCAGGATTATTACTTGTTGTGCTTGTTGTACCTCTCGGAAGGAAGGGGTTTGGTTTGATTAGAAATTAGTTATTATAATTATAAGTCAATCCGACGGCCTCTTCCGAAAAAGAGGTTTTTTATTTATAATATAATAAAAAAAGTTATGGCTAAAAGTATTTTACAGTTAATTGGTAATACGCCTTTAATAAGAATAAATAGATTAAATCCCAATAAGAAGGTAGAACTTTATGCGAAACTTGAGTTTTTAAATCCCAGTGGCTCGGTTAAAGATAGAATTGCCCTTTCTATGATTGAAGGAGCAGAGAAAAGAAAAGAACTAAATAAAAATAAAATCGTTTTAGAGGCAACGAGTGGAAATACAGGAATCGGTTTAGCCTTGATTTGTGCGGTAAAAGGATATAAATTACTCTTAACCATGTCAGAATCAGTGAGCATAGAAAGAAGGAAAATTTTGAAAGCTCTGGGGGCTGAAATTTTATTAACTTCCACCAAAGATGGCACCGATGGAGCTATTGAAAGAGCCTATGAAATGGCAAAGAAAAACAAAAAATATTGGTTAGCTGACCAATTTAATAATCCCGATAATTGGAAAGCTCATTATAATGGCACGGCTGAAGAAATTTGGCGAGATACCGGAGGTAAAATTACCCACTTTTTTGCTGGTATGGGGACAACTGGCACCTTAATGGGGGTTTCAAAAAAACTTAAAAAATATAATCAAAAAATTCAGATTATCGGAATAGAACCCCTGTTAGGTCATAAGATTCAGGGATTGAAAAATATGAAAGAAGCTTACAAGCCCGCTATTTATGATAAAACTTGGTTAAGTAAAAAGATAAACGTAAAAGATGCGAGTGCTTATGAAATGACCAGGGAAATTGCTAAGAAAGAGGGAGTTCTTGTTGGAATGTCTTCGGGGGCAGCAATGTCTGGAACCCTTCAAATAGTTAAAGAACTAAAGAAAGGTTTAGCAGTTGTTTTGTTTCCCGATAGCGGAGAAAGATATTTAAGCACAAATCTTTTTAATTAAAATTATGTTGAGATTTTACAATACTCTATCGCGAAAGAGAGAAATCTTTAAACCAATTAAAAAAGGGCAGGTTAAAATTTATTCTTGTGGCCCAACTGTCTATGACTTCGCTCACATTGGAAATTTCCGCGCCTATGTTTTTGCTGATATTTTAAGACGCTATTTAGAATATAAAAGGTATCAGGTAAGGCACGTAATGAATATTACTGATATTGACGACAAAACTATCAAAAATTCAAAAATGGCAAAAATGAGTTTAAAAGATTTTACAGAAAAATATACAAAAGAATTTTTTAAGGATTTAGAAGCTTTAAACATTAAAAAAGCGACTTTTTACCCCAGAGCAACAGAAAATATTAAAGAGATGATAAAGTTTACTGAGGTTTTAGAAAAAAAAGAGTATGCTTATGAAAGGCTTCACAGTGTTTATTTTGATATTTCGAAGTTTAAAGATTATGGAAAATTATCGAGAATTGACCTGAAAAAAAATAAGCCGGGTACCAGAGTTGATTTAGATGAATATCAAAAAGACGCCCCGGGAGATTTTACTTTATTTAAAAGAAGTACTTTAGATGAATTAAAAAGAGGAATTTTTTATCAAACAAAATGGGGTAAAGTTCGACCGGGCTGGCATTTAGAATGTTCAGTAATGTCAATGAAATATCTTGGAAAAACTTTTGATATTCATAGTGGCGGAGTTGACCTCATTTTCCCTCATCATGAAAACGAAATTGCCCAATCAGAAGCTTATACCGGAAAAAAATGGGTTAATTTCTGGCTGCATAACGAACATTTGGTGGTGGAAGGTAAGAAAATGAGTAAATCTTTAGGTAATTTTTATACTTTGAGGGCTTTATTTAAAATGGGTTATAGTTGGAGAGCTATCAGATATTTTTTAGTGAGCAGCCATTACAAACAAAAACTAAACCTTACTTTTAAGGGACTTAAAAGTGCGGGAAAAGCGGTAGAAAGAATAAAAATATTTTTAGATGAGATAATTCGAAAAACAAAAAATAAGACCCAGAGTCAAAATTTAAAATTAGTTAAAAATTTACTTTTAAAGACCGAGGAAGATTTCGAAAAGGCAATGGACGATGATTTAAATACAGCGCAGGCATTAGCTGCAATATTTAATCTAATAAAGAAATTAAATAAAATTGAGCAATTTGATGTTAAAACGGCCGATCAGATTTTAAATTTAATAAATAAATTTGATTCTGTTCTCGGTTTAAGGCTTTTAGAGCTAAAGAAGCCAAGAATTCCTCAAGAAATAAAAGAATTAACTAAACTACGGGAAAAATATCGTCGAGAGAAGAATTGGCTAAAAGCAGATAAAATTAGAAAAAAAATTAAAGAGTCAGGTTACCACGTTGAAGATACAAAAGATGGTCCGGAGATTAAAATATCCTATTAAAAATTTTATTAATTTGTTTTTCTAAGGAAAAATCTTCTTTTTCCGCTCGTTTTTGTTTTTCTTTCCGGCATACTCGATAAAAGTCTAAGACTTGACTGGCTATTCTCTGCCAGGAGTATTTTTTAACTTCCTTAAGCCCCCACCGGCCTAATTCTCTTCTTAGTCCTTGACTTTCTATTAAAATCTCTAATTTTTTGGCAAGGGTCCTGTGATCTCTTGGCTTAACTAAAAATCTTGCGCCTTTTGTGCCTTCTAAAATTCCTTTGTAACCTTCGTTAGCAAAAGCCACCACTGGTTTTCCGCAAGCCATAGCTTCTACTAAAACCAGACCGAAGCTTTCGCCAAAAATTGCCGGGCTGCAAAAAATATCGCAACTGGCATAATAAGTAGGGGCTTTTTCTTCATCAACTTTTCCTTCAAAAATAACATTCTTTAATTTATTTTTTTTAACCCACTTTTCTAGATTGCTTTTTAAAGGCCCTTCACCGCCAACAATTAACCTTAAGTTTGAGAAAGTTTTCTCTAAGATTTTGTAAGCCCTCAAAAGATAAATCAGGCCCTTTCTTTCTTCGATTCTTCCAAGAAATAAGATATTAATTCTTTTATCGGAGAATTTTTTTAGACCGGGAACTCTTGGATGAAATTCTTCTAAATCTATGCCGTTAGGAATAACTACTTTAGGACCCTTGAAATCTTCTGAGCCCCCAAGGGTTAAGGAGGCCACCCCAATCAATCCATCTACCTTCCACTGGATTATTTTTTTGCAAAGATATATAAAACCTGACTTCTTCAAAAATTCACTTTTTTCGACGTTAGCATGGATAGTTATAATGTTTAACGAGCTTGATCTTTCTAAGATTTGGAAAGCCGAGGGAGGAGTAAAATTATGAAAATGCAAAACATCAAACTTTTCTTTTTTAAAAAGATTTTCAATAGCCAGAGGGTTAAAGTTTACAACCAGATCCGTTGCGGTTCCAGCCGTTATGACCGGAAAAGAGGTTCCTAGTAAAATAACATCCTTTCCGTAATTTTCAGACCTTTTTCTACGCGGGGTAATAATTTTGACCTCAATTCCTTTCTTTTTGAATTCTTTAGCTAAGCCTAAAATATGCCTTTTTACGCCGCCGGGTTGGAAAAAACTGTGGAAAGAAATAAGTGCTACCTTCATATTGTATTTAAAAATTGATAAGTAATGATTGTAAATTCAAACTTGCCAAACTAATATGATTTTGTTATATTATACGCGATGACCAGTAACTCTTCAAATAGCCGAGCCTCAGCAAGAGGTAGAGAAGAGGATTTATCCTCTTCAGCTCTCGGATTAGAGGAAAAGTTACCTCCTCAGAGTATAGAAGCGGAAAAATCGCTTTTAGGGTGTTTAATGTTAGATAAAAATGCCGTTATCAAGGTCGCTGATTTTTTGAGACCGAAAGATTTTTATCGAGGAATTCATCAGGAAATTTATCAAGTCTGCCAGGAGCTTTTTCAGAAAGGAGAGCCAATTGATTTACTAAGCGTTGCCAACCGTCTTAGGGAAAAGAAATTACTTGATGAAATTGGTGGGAATAGCTATTTAACAGAACTGATAAACTCAGTTCCTACTTCTGCACATGTTTTTAATTATGCCAAAATCGTCCAGCGCAAAAGAGTTCTCCGTGATTTGATTGATGTCAGCCATGAAATTAACCTCCTGGGTTATAAAGAACAAGAGGATGTAGATAATTTACTTGATCAAGCGGAAAAAAGAATTTTCAGTATTGCTCAAAAAAGTTTAACCCAAAATTTTATTCAAGTTAAAGACACATTAGAAGAAGCCTTTGAAAGAATCGATAAATTATCTAAGCATGAAACTGGTTTTCGTGGTTTACCGACCGGGTTCACCGACTTAGATAATACTTTAGCAGGTCTTCAAAAATCAGATTTAATAATTTTAGCCTCGCGTCCCTCTTTAGGAAAGTCCAGCTTAGCTTTGAATTTTGCTGCTAATATTGCTATTAATGAAAAAATACCAGTCGGAATATTCTCCCTGGAAATGTCCCGAGACCAGATAGTTGATAGATTGATATCTTCTCTCTCCGGAGTGGATCTCTGGAAGCTGAGAACCGGTCGGCTTTCGAGCGAAGGAGAGGAGAATGATTTTGCAAATATTCAAAATGCTTTAGGGGTGCTGTCCGAGGCCCAAATTTATATTGACGATGCTCCTTCCCCCACTGTTTTACAGATGAAAGCGATGTGCCGAAGGCTACAGGCTGAAAGAGGTATAGGACTGGTAATAATTGATTATTTACAGCTAATGGAACCTTTAAATCCAAATATTAGCATGGTTCAGCAGGTTTCAGAGAACTCAAAAGCTTTAAAAGCCCTGGCTAGGGAAATCAATATTCCGGTTTTAGCACTATCGCAGTTGTCAAGGGCCGTAGAACAAAGATCTCCTCAAATCCCTAGATTGGCCGACCTTCGCGAATCAGGCTCAATTGAGCAGGATTCAGACGTAGTTTTATTTATTTATCGTGAAGATCGGGTTCGACCAGAAAGCCAGAGAAAAGGAATTGCCGATATCATTATCGCTAAACATCGCAACGGCCCGGTGGGAAGAGTGGAATTGTTTTTCGACGAAAGAAGGGTAACCTTCAGAAACTTGGAAAAAGGATACGCTGAAGAATAATAATGTACTCTCCAACAATACAAAAACTTATTGATTTATTTTCAAAATTTCCTACCATTGGGCCGCGGACAGCTGCCCGGTTTGTTTTTTATTTGATGCATAAACCAAAAGAAGAAATCGAAGAGCTGATAATTTCGGTTTCCGACTTAAAAAAAAATATTAAAATTTGTCCGCTTTGTTTAAATCCCTACGAAGGCGAAGCTGAGCTTTGTTCAATTTGTTCTGATTCTCGTCGTGATAGGTCTCTACTTTGTATCGTTGGCAATGAAACGGACTTAACGGCTATTGAAAAAACTAAAAAATATCAAGGTCTTTATTTTATATTAGGCGGAACGGTTTCTCGGCTTAAGAAAGCTGATATTGAAAAGTTAAAAATAAAAGAGCTAGAAAAACGTATAAAAAGTGGTCAAGAAATCAAAGAAATTATTTTAGCCTTGAATCCGACAGCCGAAGGCGAAGCCACAACTCTTTATTTAGAAAGATTATTAAGGCCTCTTAATAAAAAAATCACCCGCTTAGGTCGGGGCTTGCCGCTGGGCGGCGAATTAGAATACGCTGATGAAGAAACTCTATCCTCTGCCCTTGAATCAAGGCGTTAGTCACTAAGGCCCTATTTTAATTATCTCTACTTCTGTAAAAGGTTGGCGGTGGCCAGCTTTTTTCTTATAGCGGGTTTTAGCTTTATATTTAAAAATAATTATTTTTTTGCCCTTGCCGTGCCTAATAATCTTTCCAAGAACCTTTGCCCCTTTAATTAAAGGAGTCCCTATTTCTATTTTTTTGTTCTTTTCCAATAACAAAACTTCATTAAAACTAATTTCTGAACCCTCTTTTTTACTAATTTTCTCAATTTTTATTTTTTGGCCGGGTGAAACAAGGTATTGTTTCCCGCCGCTTCTAACAACGGCTAACATATTACTTTAGCTTTTTTGCTTCTTTAAACTCCCTTAATCTTTCGACTTTGTCGGAAAATATAGTCAAGCGTTTTTCCGAATTATCGTAAGCAGAGACAGCGCTTTTTAAATGTCCTCCCAACTTTCGGAAATCCTGCATTAATTTCCCCGCGTCCTGCTGAATCCTGTCCAGTCTTCTCAAAATTTCCTGGGTCTGTCTTGATATTTGAGTGTCTTTGAACCAGTGCTCAATCGTTCTTAGGGCCAGATAAATGGTATTGGGAGAGGTCATGACAACTTTCTTTGACATAGCGTAATCTGCGAGATCAAAGTCCTTACCCAGGTTATTGACTATTTCGTAGTAAATAGCTTCAGCTGGAATATACATTAAGGCAAATTCAACTGTGGACTCAGAAGGTATTATATACTTTGAGGCAATTTTATCAATATGTCCTCTGACATCTTCAATGAATTTTTTCTGGAACAATTCCTTTTCTCCCCTGCCAGCCTCTATCATTTTACTGAAGTTTTCTGAAGGAAATTTAGAGTCTATGGGTAATATTCTTCCATTGGGAAGGGATAAGACAGCATCCACCTGCTCTCCAGAGGAAAAAAGATATTGCCTTTTGTAAAGCTCTTCCGGAAAATGCTGAGAAAGAATATGTTCCAAGGAAGCTTCACCCCATTGACCTCTTAATTTGGGAGCCTTGAAAATTTCTTGAAAAGTGGAAACATCTTTAACGCTTTCTTGCATCTGTTTTATCTCTTCTCTTATTTGGGTTGCCTCTTTAGTGAAAGAAGAAATTTGTTCGTGCATCTGTTTTGAAACTCCGTTCTGACTGTCCCGAATTTCTTTCAGCTGACCGATCATTAGGTCGGTAATTCTTCTTTCTAAATCTCTTATTGATTCGGATTGGTTTTTGTCAATATTTGACTTTCTCAGTAGAGAGAAAATTAGTGTACCGATAATAATGACGAAAAAAGTAATTAAAGCAAAATAAAACTCATTCATAGAGCAATAATAACACTATTTAGCTAAGATTTCAACCAAATAAAGAATCAAGAGTAATAGATCACTGAGTAAATAATTCCACCCAATAAAACAAAGATTAAGGGATAAACCAGATAAGCTCTTTGCGGCTTGATTTTCTTATACATCAGCAAAATTAAAATTCCATCAATTGCCAGCATTATTCCACCAACTACGCCAATGACAGCAATAAAGCTTTTAATTCCTATCAAGTAAAGAATTAAAGGCGAAAAACAAGTAATCGCCCAGGCTAAATTTTTAGAAATTTTTAAGTCATACCAGAGAACCTTTTTTAAGGTTAGACCCAAGGCAACAAAAGAAGTAAAAGTTGTTAAAAGGCCAAAAAGAAGAGCAAGGATAATCATTCCGTTACCCAAGATATCTTTTAACCCCGATAAGGCCTCTCCAGATAAAGCCTCTTCTGTCGTTTGAACTCCGGTAATTCCTAGGATTATATAAATAAAAAAAAGGTAAACAAGAACCGGAATCAAAATGGTAATAGGGATAATTCTGGAAAGCATTTTCTTTCGTTTCCCTAGTATTTCTTCTGCCTCGGGAATTAAGGCCGCTCCCCATAATGAAAAAAGTATTGCGCCGTAGGGTAGAAACAAATTTGACCATTGTCCGTTACTCATTGAACATTGACCGATAAATAAATTTTCGATATTTATAAAAGCCGCCCCTTTAAAAAATACGGCAAATAAGATAACGAGAAATAAAACTAAGCCCCAAAATTCTACTTTTTCGATGGCTTTTATACCGTAAAAAATTAAGGCGGCTCCTACTACAAAATAAAAAAGCGTAAAAGGAAGGGTACCGGCTTGCGGCGAGATCAGTTCGGTTAAAAATTTTCCTCCTAAAATCAGATAGACCAAAATAGCACCAAAAAGACCCAAGATAGTTGAAGTATAAGCCACTATCTCGCCGTTTTTCCCCAGGTAAACTTTGGCAAATCCGGGTAATCTTTTAAAATCAGGTGTTTTCAGAGATAATTCTCCGAAAAATAAATGGATTAGAACCACTAGACTTCCCAGAATCAGAAAATAAGCCAGAATCACCCAAAAACCAACCTGAAGAGTAATGTAGGGCAAAGCAAATAATCCGGCCCCAATAATAGTTCCAGAAATGGTGGTTATAGCATAAATGGTTTTCATTCTTTTTCTTTGAGAGTTTATTCTAGCTCCAATAACTCATTTTCAAATAATTTATATTGAGAGACCTTATGCAGAGTAGGGCAACATGCCGCATCTCCGACATCATGAATAATCCTTTCAAGCGTAATTATACCATCCTGGATACTAACCGAATTTACCCTTATCCTGTCCCCCAGGTATTTTGAGCTAAGATGATAAGGGCTTCCGTTTTCATTTATCATAACAGCCAATTCATAAAAAAGCCCACTGCGTCCCCCTGTGCTGTAGATAATAACAGTTGCGTCTTCTTTCTCGTCGTTATTCAAATCACCAAAAGCTACTTTATCTTTAACCATTCCGGCACTAAAGAGGTAAGGAAAACCATCTTTATCAAATATCTCCTCTTCTCCGTGGAGCCCATCTATAAGACGAGCTCTTTTCTCAAAAAGAGCGAAATAATACTCGGCATTCTCAAGTGATTCTAATGTTAGTTTCACAACTTCTTCCTCTTCTTTGGATGATTCAGTTAATTTTATCTCTGGCGTCTCTATCATTTCTGTATCCTCTGTTCTAAAATGCTGCCAAACTAAAAATCCGCCAATAATAACGATAAGTATAATAAGCCAAATTTTAGAAAAAGCTTGCGTTAACATATTATTTTGTTAAAACTTCGATTAAGAAAAAAATAAGGTAAAGTCCGAGTAGAAAGAAGGCCTCCTTGGTTGTAATCTTCCGATCCGTTCTAACAAAGAAAAAGAAAAACATAGCAGCAATTATCAGGAAAAGTCTGGCTATAGCAAAGGGCGAAAAATCTTCTATTTCAATAGGGCAGATTAAGGCAACAATTCCCAAAACCAAAGTAGCTATAATGACAACCGAACCCATTATATTTCCCAAAATCATCCAAGTTTGAAATCTTCTGGCAGCCATTATCGCAAAATAAGTTTCTGGTATCGCACTGCCTACCCCCACAATCAAGATTCCTATTAAACCGAGAGGCAAATTTAAAACTTCAGAAAAAAATGAGGCTGAATAAACGATCCCTTCAGCAGCAATCAATAAGAATAATAAACTTAAAATTAATCTTCCTAAATCTTTAATAAAAATTTTGAACTCTTTAATAACTGAAATTCTATCTCCCTCATATATCTTAGTAAACCTTTCTTTTTTAGAGAAAAGCCAGAAAATATAGAAGAAGAAGAGTAAAATGAGTACTATGGCATCCCTCCAATCTAAAGTTTTGTCCCAAAGTAAAAGTAAAGGGAGAATAGCGGCTACGATTGTAAAAACAGCAGAAGCTTGGACCATCTTACTTGCAGCTGGGAGGCCTTTAGCGAATAAAGTAGCTAAGGCAACCGCCATGGTCAAATCAAAAAGATTTCCTCCAACGATATCACCTAAAGAAAGCTGGGGAATTTTATGTAAAGCAGCGGTAATACCAACAAAAAGATTAGGGATAGAAGTGGCTACAGCAACAATAATAAAAGCTACGACGAACTCCCGCCACCTCAAATATCTAGCTACCCTGATTAAGGCTGTAACCATCCATTTCCCTGCTAAAAAAAGTAAAGTGCAAGAACCTATAAAGATAAAAATACACAAAATCATATTATTCTCTTTTTAGTTATGAAGAACCATTTGGTTATTTCAATAGAAATTATATCTGCTAATCCCAGACCAACAAGTATTAGCCAATCATTAACTTCTAAGGGTACGGTTTTCAATAAAGTTTGAAGAACGGGAAGATAAATAGCGATAACAAGCATGAAAAATCCAATAGCGACCGCTCCGACTAAAAATTTGTTTGAAAAAGGATTAATGTGCCATAGATTTTTTCTTAAACTTTTACAGGAAAAAACATAAAAAAGAGAATTAATAGCTAAGGCAGCAAAAACCATGGTTCTGACATAAGAAATATCATGATTTTCCTGCCAAAGCCAGAAGAATAACCCCAAAAGTATTAGATCAGTAAATATACCGATAATAAAGATTATTACTTTCATCTCCTGAGTTAGTAGAGGCATTTCTTTCCCCCGGGCTTTTTGATACATTAAATCCTTTTCTTTTGACTCAAAAGCTAAAGCAATATCTGGTAAGCCATCTTCGATCAGGTTAACCCACAAAATCTGGGCGGGTAAGATTGGTAAAGGATATCCCACTAATAAGGCGCCACCAACTAAAATAACTTCTGAAAAGCTATCTGAAAGAAGATAAGTAATGACTTTTCTAATGTTGTCAAGAATTGCCCTGCCTTCCTCGATGGCCGCCACAATAATACTAAAACTGTCGTTCAATAAAATTAGATCCGAAGTTTCTTTAGCTACCTCAGTTCCCGAGCCCAAAGCTATGCCAATATCTGCTTTTTTAAGAGCTGGAGCATCATTTATTCCATCTCCGGTCATGGCTACTACCTCTCCCTTTTGTTGCCAAGCGTCAATAATTCTGATTTTGTGTTTTGGCTCGACCCTGCTATAAACCCTAATTTTAGTTAATTGCCTTTCAAACTCTTCGTCTGAAAGTTTATCTAAATCGCTTCCCTCTAATATATTGTCTGCTTTTATTTTAAATCCTAACTCAGAAGCCACAGCCTTGGCAGTAAGTTTGTGGTCGCCAGTAACAATAATTGGTCTCATTCCAGCCCTAATACAGGTCTTAACGGCTTCTTTAACATCTTTTCTCAAAGGGTCACGAAGAGCAATCAAGCCGGCGAAAGTTAAATCTTTAATTTCCCTTCCTAGATTTTTAATCTTTTCCTTATCCTTCTCAATTACCTTATAAGCTGTGCCTACGACTCTATAGCCATTTTTAGTTAACTCTTCTAATTTCTGGTTGAAGTTTTTTAATTCTTTTTGGGTTATTTTGCAAGCTTCAAGTATTCTCTCCGGCGCGCCCACTAAATAAATAACAAATTTTTTTGAAGAAAGTTGATACAGAACGGCCCCGTATTTTTTTACTGGATCAAAAGGAAGTTCATCAATTTTTTTCTCTGTTTTTTTTAGCTCTTCTCGGTTCAACCCTGCCTCGATTGCTCCGATAAGCAGAGCTTTTTCAGTGGGCGTTCCCCGAACCTTCCATTTATCAGGAGAGTCCTTAGGATTCTCAATAAAAGCTTGGCTGTAGAGTAAAGATATTTTTAGCGGTAGTTTTTTGGCATTTTTTTTCTTTGTTAGTGTAAAAACTTCAGTAAGCTTCATTTTTCCCTCTGTTAAGGTACAGGTCTTATCACTAGCAATAACAGAGGTATTTCCCAAGGCTTCGGCTGCTAAAAGCTTTCTGACCAACCCCTTTCTTTTCAAAATTCGTTGCATTCCTAGGGCTAAAATTACCGTCATAGCTACCGGTAATCCTTCAGGAATGGCTGCCACAGCTACTGCTACCGAGGTGGTGAACATTTCAAGAAAAGTATTCCCGGTAATTATTCCCTCAATAAAAATAACCACGGCAATAATTCCAATTGCTCCTCCGATAATTTTACTAAAATTAGCAATTTTTCTCTGAAGGGGAGTTTTTTCTTCTTTCGCTTCTTTAACCATTTGAGCTACCTTTCCGATTTCAGTCTGCAACCCGATTCCAACGGTAACTACCTTGCCTCTTCCATCTTCTACTACTGTACCCATATAGACCATATTGTCTCTGTCAGCCAAGGGTCTTTCTTTTGGTAAAAAACTTGGATTTTTTTTAGCTGGTAGCCATTCACCAGTCAAAACCATCTCATTAATTTTTAAATTATGGCTTTCTATAACTCTTCCGTCGGCGGGAACTTTATCACCGGGATTTAAAATAAAAATATCTCCAGGAACCAATTCTGAAAAGTCAATTAGTTTAAGATTCCCTTCTCTTAATACCTCGCTTTGATATTTGACTATTTTTTTCAGCTCTCTTAGGGCTTGAGAAGCCTTATTTTCTTGAAAAAAACCAACTATAGTATTAACAATAACTGCCCCAAAAATAACGATGCTGTCAGTGTATAGTCTAAAAATTGAAGTTATAATCCCGGCCATAATTAAAATATAGATTAAAGGACTAAAAAACTGCTCTAAAAAAATCTTCAACCAAGACAAGGGTTTCTCTTCCGGAAGTTTATTCAAGCCAAATTCTGCCTGACGACTTTCAACTTCTTTTTCAGATAAGCCTTTTCCAATATCAGTTCTTAATATCTTAGCTACCTCTTCAAACTCTAAATTATGCCAGAGATTTTGAGTCATTATCCTATTTTAACAAAAAAAGAACTTATTGAAAGTCCTCTGATAAAGCTGGCAGCCTCTAGTGAACGATATTCGAGCCTATTTACTGAATTTCTATTCTGGCAATTATTCTTTAATCGATTATTCTAACGATTCTTGTTGAGATTCCAGTAAATCCTTTACATCTTTTGCTTTTTGAATCGCTTCTTGAGGGGAAAATTGTCCTGACTGACCAGGTTGGTCACTATTACTAAATCTAATTTTATTAAAGCCGAAGTAAAGGCCAAATATTAAAACAATAATAATAGCAAGGATAATTAAAAGAGAAATTAATGATAAAAACCCTTGTGAAAAATTATAATTTTTAAATCTTGCCATTTATTTATTTTACCAAAAACTACCCACAAGGCGATCCTTTGTTTTATTACGGGGGAGGGAAGCTGGTGTTTTGTTTTTGCGGCCCCAAGGGGAGTCGAACCCCTGTTACATGGCTGAGAACCATGCGTACTAAACCACTATACGATGGGGCCAAGAGGGTTAGGAGGCGATGATCCACTATTTTTGGCTATTAGTAAGCTTTTGAATGATTGCTTTAACATTTCCCCCCTTTTTTATCTCTTCGATAACGACTAGGTTGAAGTTTCGTATCTGTTCTTTGCCTATTCCAAGGAACTCTCCGTAGTCCATATGCTGATTAACCTTTTTTTGTAAATGTCCCATTTTACGCTCCGTCATTTTCTTTTCACGGGGATTAGTAGCCCTTTGTTTTCCATTATAGAGAGTGCGGAACCTATGTACTAGATAGATCTGATTTTCGTACCACTGGCGGACCACCTTTCGGGGTTTATTATCTAAAGATATTACCATTTCCCACCTCCTTTTGGATCATCACCTCCTACGAGAAGAGCCATTATTAAAAGTAGCACAAAACTTAAATTTTGTAAAAAACAACTCACCTCACAAAGCTGAGGTGGCGCCTACATATTATTCTAATGAAGATTGAAGAAAATTCTCAAAAATCTTTTTTTCGGCCAGAGATTCGGCTATCTCTAATTATTCGTAATCAGGTGGAATTTGATATTGATGAATAATATATTCGGCCAAGTCATGAAAAACTGGTACGGCCGAATATTCGGAAACCCTGGTTGGAGGATTGTCTAATTTTACTAAAATTAAGAATTGAGGAGAAAACGCAGGGAAAAATCCAATAACAGTTTGGACAGTTTTTTCAGAGTAACCAGGCTTATCAATTCCCAGAGCGGAAAAAGCAATCTGGGCGGTGCCTGTTTTAGCGGCGATATAATACCCTGGGATCTTCGCCCTTCTAGCCGAACCCTTTTCTACTACGCTGACCAGCATAGCCGTTAACTGACTGGCCGTTTTTTGAGAAATTACTTGTTCTTCTGATACTTTTTCTTCTGAAGGAGAGATAGGTTTTGAAAAAGCCTGTTCCTCGCCATTAACTGATATTTTTTCCACAAAAAAAGGCGTAACCAGTTTTCCGTTATTGGCAATGGCTGAATAAGCCCTGACTAACTGAATGCCTGTCATCTCAATGCCTTGACCAAAAGACGCTGTGGCAAAATTTATTTCTCTACCTTGTTTAAATTCTTTGTTCTCCGAAAGACTCTCAGGTAAATCAACGCCTGATTTTTCAAAAATTCCAAATTTTTTAATATAATCCATAAAAAGTCCGTTGGGTAGTAATTTTTGGGCAAAAATTGCTCCACTATTAATTGAGTTTTCTAAAACCCTGGTCATGGTTTCTTCTCCCCAAACTCGCCTATCGTAATTATAAAGAGTATAGTTCCCTATTTTAACGTAGCCCTCGTCAACATATGTGGTAATAGGCGTTATCAATTCTTCGTTCAAGGCGGCGGCCATAGTTATTGACTTAAAAACAGAACCTGGTTCAAAAAAATCTCTAGTTGCTTTATTTCTAAAAATTTCTAAATTGTTGTCCATAGCGTATTCTTGATACTGGTTTGGGTCAAAATTGGGAAAGTGGGCCAGGGCAATTACTCTCCCAGAATTGGGATCTATAACAATAATCTGCCCCCTTTCGATACCTAAACTATCTCTTATCTCTTCCAATAATCTTTCAGCCTTGAACTGAATATTATAATCTAAGGTTAAAATCAGGTCTGGGGCCGAAATATTATTTTCTTTAAATTCCCGATCCTCTCCTTTTAAAATTTCATCATAATATTCCTCCAGTCCGTATTGGCCTGCCCCCGAACTATCTAAAAAACCGACCAACTGAGAAGCTAGCATCTCTTGGGGGTAATATCGCCCACTTTCTTCGGTAAGATAAACCCCAGATAAACTTAACTCTTTCAGGGCCTTAATCTCTTCTTCATTCAGCCTGTTTTTAATTGGTGAGTAAAGAGTATCTTTTTGAAGCTGTTCTAAAACAAAGCTTTTATCTAAATTCAAAACTTCGCTTAAAACCTCACTGGTTTCTGTGATATCTTTTATCTTTGGCGGAGAGGCAAAAACTAAGAGAAAATTTTTATTAATTGCCAGAGGTTCTCCGTTACTTAAAAAGATTTCCCCTCTTTCATCGGGAGTTTTCGTTGTCAGGTGTTGATTAAAAAGACCTTGAGCCAATGCTTTATAGAAATCGGCCTGAAGTATTTGAATATAAACCAAGCGGCCGACAAGAACCGCTGTAAATAGAATAAAGAAGGCAAAAGTTAAATTAATTCGCCAGTTTCGCATTATTTTCGCTGTTTAGTTTTAGATAGTTCAGCGTTCGAAGAGGTTTTCACTTCTTTTCCTGCTTCATTGTGACAATTCAGCAACCGAGGTCTCTAAAATCCGGATGTACTTCACTTCACTTGCCTTTTCAAAGCCTCTATTTTGAAAATAGTTCTCAATATTAACCAAAGAATTAGCTTTAGCAAAATCAATTTTCAGAATTTCTGCCTCTTTTTTGATTTCAGCTAATTTTTTCTCTCGATGTGTCAAAAGATAATTTTCACCGGTTAGGGTATTAATTTGAAAAACGTAAAAAATTAAAAGAGAGATTATTAAAATAGAAACAAAGGTCCAAAAAATTCTTAGAGCTAGGCTCAATCTAAAATTTATAGAAATTGGCGGGCTTAAAACTAATGTGTAACTCATAATGTAATAGATACTTTCACGGCTGCTCTTAATTTAGCTGAGCGAGACCGAGGATTTATTTTTATTTCTTTCGCGGTCGGCCCAACCGGTTTTTTAGTCAATATTTTTAAATCTATTGAAGATCGACTCTGACAGAAGTTTTTAACGATTCGGTCTTCTAAAGAGTGGAAGGAGATTATAACCAATCTTCCTCCGGGTTTTAAAACTGCTAAGGCTTGGGGCAAAACTTTCTCTAAATTGTTTAATTCATCATTAACCGCAATTCTTAAAGCCTGGAAGGTTTTGGTGGCCGGATGTATCTTTTTCTGCTGGAATCTTCTGGGAAGGTAATTTTTAATAATTTCTACCAATTGGGAAGTATTAGTAATCGGCTTCTCTTTTCTAAGTTCTATAATGCTTCTAGCGATTGGTCGGGCCAAAGATTCTTCGCCATAATTTCTTAATATTCTCTCAATTTCTGGAGCTGACCAGTAGTTTATTATCTTTTCTGCTGTCAGGGGGTTCTGAAGATTGTACCTCATATCCAAAGGTTCTTTTTTTAGAAAACTGAATCCCCTGCCCGATCCCTCTAAGTCCCAACTGGACATCCCTAAGTCGAAAAGAATGCCGTGGATTGGCCGAAATTTATATTTTTTAACAATCTCTTGTAGGTTAACGTAATTATCACAAACAAAAGTAGTTCTTTTTCTAAATAGTCGGGGTTGGGTTTTTAAGTTTTTAATTACTTCTTCGTCGGCATCTATTCCCAATATTTTCCCCTTAGGGCTTGTTTCTTCAAGAATAGCCAGCGTGTGCCCACCGTTGCCAATTGTACAATCAATAAAATTTTCATTAGGTTTTGGGTCAAGATATTGGAGAACTTCCTTTTGTAAGACCGGAATGTGCATGTATTAAATACCAAGTTGCTCGGCCATTTCTCCAACCGTCTTTTCTCTTTTTTCCTTATATTCTTGCCATCTTTTTTCGTCCCAAACTTCAATTCGATTGGAAAGGCCGATAATTACCACGTTTTTTTTCAAGAAAGCATATTTTTTAAGATGGTCGGGAATTAAAACTCTCCCTAATTTATCAAGAACAATATCAACTGCCCCTGAAAGCATAATTCTGATAAAGCCTCGAGCATCAACCTGACCAGCTGGTAAGGATTCTAATTTCTGAGATAGTTTCTCCCACTCTTTCAAGGGGTAGATTACCAAGCAATTATCCAATCCACGGGTTAAAACTCCTTTTTTACCCAAGGTCTGACGAAATTTAGCCGGTATTGCTAATCTTTTCTTCTCATCTACTGAATAAGTGTATTCTCCGATAAACATAGTTTTCCACAAAAATAGTCGATTATCCCATAGTTATCCACAATTCCCCACCTACTCTCACTTTAACTTACTTTATAATACTGAGTCAACACAAAGTAATACTTCTCTAAATTACGAAAAAAAATCGCCTCTATCCACAGGTTATTCACAGTACCTATCCAAAAGTAAAGGAGGTGAGACATTTATCTCACCCCCCTCGCTATGATCATTTTAACACGACCTTATCCTAATTTAGCTACCTCTTGACGACAGATGGGTAAAATTTAACCGATAGTCAAGAGTTGATTTTCAGCTTAAATCCTTCCGCCTTTACTTCTACCCTGTTACCTCTTTTTAACTCTCCGGATAATATGGCCCGAGCTAAAACATTTTCCACCTTATCTTGAATCACTCGGCGCATGTGTCGGGCGCCAAAAGTCGGGTCGTAAGCTATTTCGCTTATTTTTTCTTTTAATGCTGGGGTAATTATAAAATCAATATCCTTTTGAGCTAAACTCTTTTTTATTTTTTCCAAAAGAAGTCCGGCAATATCTAAAAGGTTTTCTTTAGATAGAGGTTTAAAAAGTACTACGGCATCAAAACGATTAATAAATTCCGGCCGGAAAACAGCTGTTTTAAAAAGATAGTCTAAAAGCTTTCCTTTAACTTTCTCCCATTCTTTTTTTTCTTTTATCGCCTCTAAAATTACTTGATAACCAGCGTTGGAGGTAGCGATTATTATTGTATTCTTAAAATCAATCTTTCTGCCCAAGCCGTCAGTTAAATGTCCTTCATCCAAAACCTGTAAAAATAAACCCAGGATGTTGGGATGAGATTTTTCAATCTCGTCTAATAAGATCAAGGAAAAAGGATTTTCTCTGACCTGGGTTGTTAAAAGTCCTTCCCCACCGGGAGAGCCAATTAATCGAGGGATATCTTCTGTTCTTTGAAATTCCGACATATCTATTCTTATCATCCGGCTTTCCGAACCAAAATAAATTTCGGCCAGAGCTTTTGACGTCTCGGTTTTACCTACTCCGGTCGGCCCTAAAAATAAAAAGCTACCCATTGGCCTCTCCCCGCCACTTATTTCTGCCCTGGCTCGTCGCAAAGCGGAGGAAACTTCCTGGACCGCCTCTTCTTGGTTAATTATCCTTTGGTGAAATAAATTTTCCAAGTTTAATAAAAGTTCTTTTTCTTTAATTTCAACTTCTCCTAAAGGAATATCGGTTTTTTCTGAAATCACCTTAGACACATACTCTGGTAAAACTAGAGAGGACTTTCCGTGACGAGAAGTATAAACTAATACCTCGTCTAATAAGTCAATTGCCTTTTTAGGAAAAGGGACGTCTTTGACGTATCTACCTGAATAGCGGACTATATCTCTGATTGTTGGATAAGGAATGATTTTTTTATATTTTCTTTCTAAAAAGGCGGTGAAATTCTGCAAGATCAGGATTGTCTCGCTCTCTGAAATCTCTTTTACCTCTACCTTTTCCATATATTCCAAAATGGCTGGGCTTTTCTCAATAAACAAATGAAGACCGTAATAAGACGTAATGCCAATCAATCGAAAATCAGCCAAGGAGAGATATCTTGATAGAATTCCAGAAATATCAATTGCTCCTAGAGACCCTTTCGCTTGAGTAACAAAATTGTAAAATTCATCAATCACTAAAATAACATTGCCGGCGGAAACCGCTTCGCTGAAAATTCTATCTAAAACATTGGTGGCTTCTTCTGCTGATTCGGCAGCCGCCAAAATTGAGACAACATCCAACTCGACAATTCTTTTGTAATTTATTTCCGGTAAACTTTGGCCGTAAAGAGCTCTCTGAACTAAGGCATTAATTATGGATCTTCGGCCGCTTCCTGGCTCACCGATCAAAAGGGCGTTATTAATTTTAGTTCTCGCCAAAACTCTTTCCAGATGTTCAAGGGCTTCTTTGTGGCCCACAGGCTTCTCTATCTCTTTCTTTTTCATCATTTCTGTTAGGTCGGTTGAAAACAAATCCAGTGTAACGGTAAAACCGGCTGCCCATTCTTTTGCTAAGCT
>LJNE01000007.1 GCA_001303125.1 Parcubacteria bacterium DG_74_1
ACAAAATCAGTTTTAGATTTATTAAAAAAAGCCAAAGAAATAGTAGATCAAAAAAATCCTCCTTCAGCTAAATCGAATTGTAGAGGTACATGCTTTTATATTAATAAAATTTATCCAAATAAATAGAAATGTCGCACAAGGTATAAAAATCGACAAAACTTAGCCCGAAGTTGAGCATGGCAATTATTCGTTCAAAAAAGTTCATATTGAGGCCGTTTAGAAGGGGGGACGAGAAATCATTGATGAAAAATATTAATAATCCAACAATAGCGCGAAATACCTTGAGAATCCCTTATCCTTATAAACTAAAGGATGCTCGCTGGTGGATTAATCGCAATTTGAAATTAGCTAGAAAGAAGAAAAAGATTGAAATTAATTTTGCTATTGAGATGAATAAAGAAATTATTGGAGGCGTTGGATTAGATAAAATGTTTTATGGTCATTCTGCAGAAATAGGGTATTGGTTGGGAAAAAAATATTGGGGACAAGGAATTATGACCGAAGCCGTAAAATTGGTGACAAAATATGGTTTTAATAAATTAAAACTAAGTAGAATTTATGCTTTTGTTTTTTCTTTTAATCGAGCCTCGGCAGCTGTTTTAAAAAATGCCGGCTTTAAATATGAAGGAAAATTAAGAAAACACGTTAAAAAAGGTAATAAATTATTAGACGATTTATTATTCGCCAAAGTAAAATAATCAAAATTTAGCCCAAAGTTGAAAAATGAGTAAAAAACTTGCAAAAATCAGAAAATTGGTCAAAAGCAAATTTGAGGAAAATGACTGGAAGTATCACATACTTCCAGTAGTTAACTATACTAAAAAATTAGCAAGGATTTATAAAGTTGATAGGGAAGTAGCTGAATTGGCTGCGTTATTGCATGATATAGGCAGGGCAGATATAAAGCACGATGAGGATCATCATATTGTAGGTATTCCTATAGCCGAAAAGATATTAAGAAATTTTGATTACCCTGAGAAAGTAATTGAAGAAATTAAACATGTTATAGCTTCTCATAGAACCAGTAAAGGGCCAAAACCAAGAAGTATAATAGCTAAAATTGTAGCCAATGCTGATGCCATGGCTCATTTCGACATTTTACCTGTTTTCTTTTGGTGGCGGCATGGAAGGGAGAATTTTGAAGAAACCGTGGAATGGGTGAAAAATAAAACTGAAAAGGATTGGCAGAAAAAACTCACCTTGCCGGGGGCAAAAAAGATGGTTGAGAAAAAATACAAAGCAATAAAATTACTCTTAAATTCATTGAGGTACCATGAAAAAGAAAAATAAATTAACCTGTAAAACAGGATTAAAGAAAAATATTATTAAAAAGAAGGTTTTTGACAGGGAAATTGCTCTCTGCAAGATGTTATCAAGAAAACATGGGGGAAAATGCGGTTGGGGCAAATGTAAGGACTGCGGTGTTGTGCCTCTTTTGATTAAATTACATAGGGGTAAGTTGTTAGAAAAACCTTCTGAGATCAAAAAAGCAAAATCTAAAATAATCAAAATTTAGCTCGAATATGAGCAAAATCTTAATTTTTGGAGATAGTATTGCTTGGGGTGCTTTTGATTCAGAAAGCGGCGGCTGGGTTGAGCGCTTGAAGCTTTATATGTGGAGTAAAGGCGATATTGATGTTTATAATCTTGGAGCTTCCGGTAACAAAACACCAGACTTATTAGGAAGATTTGAATCTGAAACAAAATTTAGGATGGAAGAAGGTCTGGAAACGATTATTATATTCGCTGTCGGTATTAATGATTCCTATCTCCTTCATAGTAAAAATGATAATGTTGTGAAATTCGAGAACTTTAAGGAAAATATAGAAAATTTAATTATTCTTGCTCAAAAATTTTCTTCAAAAGTTATCTTCGTCGGTTTAACCCCGGTTGATGAAACGAAAACGACGCCGATTCCTTGGGATACTGATAAGTTTTTTAAGAATGAATATATCCAAAAATACAATAACTTTATAAGTTCGGCCTGCAAGGATAAAAATATCTATTTTGTTAAAATCTTAGACGGTTGGCTACAATCTGACTATCAAAATTTACTAGAAGACGGTTTACATCCAAATTCAGAGGGACATAAAAAGATATTCGAGACTGTTAGAGATTTTTTAACTCAAAATAAAATAATCAAAATTTAGCCTAAAGTTAATGAGGAAAAAATGAATAAAAAAATATTTTATTATCATATTGGAGGAATAATTTTTACAGTTATAGTCGGTTCGTTTTTACATTTCACCTATGAACTTAGTGGCTTTTTGAAACCAGTGGCTTTATTTGCCGCAGTTAACGAAAGCACTTGGGAACATTTAAAGATTGCATTCTGGCCAGCTTTTATTTTTGGAATATTTGAGTATTTTTCTTATGGAAAAAATCAAAATAACTTTTTCCTTGCCAAGGCCAAAGAAATCTATATAATACCGATTTTTATTATTGTTTTATTTTATGGCTATACTGTTTTTACCGAACATAACTTATTTTTAGATATATTTATTTTTGTTTTAGCTATTGTTATCGGATATATAACCAGCTATAAAATTTTGGTTTGGCAAAGAGATTTTTCAAAATACAAGATTTTAGCTCTTTGCTTTACAGTTGTTGCGGTTGCCGCCTTTAGTTTGCTTTCGTATTTTCCTTTAGAAAACTTCTTATTCTTAGATCCTGTAACTGGATTATACGGTATAATCAGATAGGATATCAAAACTAAAAAACCGCCAGTTTAGTTAATAAGTCTAATTATTACGATTTTAATCTTATATTTTGCGATAAAATACGATTAAAGCAAATTCTAATACCGCCCATTTGGGGCAGGTAATTATTGACAATACCACAGCAATGCGGTATTGTTTTATTGCTTTCTTTCAAAAGTTGATAAAGTAAAGCAAGAATATTCGGAGGTGAGAAATGTTCGAAAGATACCCAGATGCCACGGAGGTGACTGATGAGGAAATTCAGAGACTTGCCAGCAATGAAAGACTCGTGCATCTTGCAGGCACGATTATCCCGCCGAGGATAGGAGTCAGGTTATTTGTAGTGAAACTTGAATATTTTTATTTTGAACCTGGCACTCCCAAGAATGACGAATTTATTTTCCATGTGATTGATTGGCAGGATATGAGCTGGGCAGTGGTAAGTATCCCTAAAGAATACTTGGAGCTAGCAAAGAAGGTTGCAGCTGAAGTGGGACTGAGGGTTGCCGACGGCGTTCCGCACTCAATAACAGCGGGACAGGTCTATGTTTTCCCAATGAATACAGAGAATGTATTCACCCTTGAGAATGTTTCTGGCCATGAAGTTTATAGTAGCAGCAATGAAAGAATAATGGAGCTTTTGGCCGAGGAAGCTCAGGAGATAGAGGAAATATTCGATAAACATAAGAGTTCAATTGATAACTAATCGGTGGGATAAGCAAAGACAAGGCAAAAAGGCTGCACCGTGCCTTAAACGGTGCTTTTTATTACAGCAGAGAGGTTCGAATGTCGTCTATTCGAGGGAGTTAGTTTCAGGAAATCGCCAAGAGGGCGTTTGTTCTGAACAGAAAGCATTGACAAAAAGTTAATTGAAGTATATAATAGACGATAAATTAAATAAGGAAGGAGGTATCGTTAATGACGCAGAAAGTGTCCGACGAGAAATTGGGCGAATCTTTTCGGCACGATAACCGAAAAAATGGATGGAAACTCATTGAGGATGCGAGCGAGATGATTCCTCTTCCAGTCAATCAGCTTGCGCTTAACTTTTTTCTCTCCGGAGAAGAAGATTGCATCTCAGGTGAAGAGGTGATTAAATGCGCCAAGGAAATGCAGGTTAATTTTGGTCAGCGTCAGGCAGAATATCTGCTTAAGCACCAAGAGGAGATACCAGAAGACTGGCGTCAGTATTACCTGCTTTTTCCAGGAACTATCTGGCGTACTCGCCGCGGTTTCCTTGCTATTCCTTGTCTCTTCTGTTTTAAGGAAGACCAGGGGAATGATAGTGGCTGGCATTTTCGATTCTTTTGTCTCGATAATGCCTTCGGTCGGCAGTTTCGGCTGCTTCGCCCTCGTGAGTATCCTAATAGAGTAGGATATTTTAGTTCTTTGGAGGTATAAAAAATAGAAGAAAAGATACGGTCCTGAGCGACAAAAAAAAGATAAAAGGAGGGAAACATGTTTCACAGATGGATCGAAAAAGAACTGGCACAGATCAGGGAAGGAGACCTTGTTGATCCCGAGTATGAGATGGACCCTAAAACGGACCACCTTGTCGGCGAGATGAGCGAGGAGCTGAAGAAACTCTTCACGCTTTGGCGCAAGACCGCTGAGGCAACCAAGACAGCCAAGAAGGCATTCGCAGGAAGTGTCAAAAAAATCCTGCTCGAATTCCCGGAAGAACCCGTGCTTACCGATGTCCTCGAGGCGGAAAAGAAGATGGAGCAGCTGAAGAGATCGGTAGCGCTTGCCGAACTGAGAGAGGATGCTATGCGTGGGGCTTTCTGGGTTTCCGTGAGAGATGAATTCCCAGAAGCGAAAGAGAAAACTCTGACGGTATGTAAAGGATTTAAGGTTGCATGGATCGAGCGTGAGGTGGGACCAAAGGATCAGATAATAGAGGTTGTTGTGATGGATAAAGCCTAAGAGTCGGTGCCAAGATTTCAATCCATTACTTGGAACAAATATGCGGGTGGATGATAGACGAAGAGGTTCGTCTCCACCCGCTCTTTGTTTTAACCTCTACTCTTGACAAAATTTTCAAATAGGGTAGGGGATATCAAAAACGAAGTCGCCAATTAGGCGGTTTTTTGGTAGGGGCTTGATTTTTTTAGAGAATATTGTAAGAAGAAAACACTAAAATAAAAAGAGGAGGGAAAAATGTCCGTTAAAAACGAAATATTGCTTAAACCTTTTAGTCAAAGTTCGGGGTTCTGTGGCCCAGCCTGCGTGAAAATGCTATTAAACTACTTTAAGGTCGGTGATTGCGAAGAGCGGGAAATAGCAGATTTAGCTCTCTCTACCAGAGAAAGGGGTACTTCTTTAAGGGGGTTTATTAAGGTAGCCAATTACTTCTATCTTCAGCTTATAGTGAAGGATAATAGTAAAATTTCTGATCTTGGCTATTGTATAAATAAAAAAGTACCCGTTGTTGTCGATTGGTTTTTGGAAGATGACGGCCATTATTCTTTAGTTACTGGCCTGGATCTGGATGAAGAGAAAATCGTAATTATAGATCCCGCCCATGATCATCACAGAAGAGAAGAATCAATAGCATGGTTTATGAGAGTCTGGTTTGATTATTACGGAAATTATCCTTACAGAAGGAAAAATTTCATCTTGAGAAGGATGATAGTTTTAACTCCTTTTGAAGACTCCTTTCAGATGAGGGGCGGGAGAATTCTAACCAGGCCGCCACGGTTAACAACTTGATAAAAGGTGCTCGCTGTCAAGCCAAGGAAGTTTATCCAAAAGATAGACTTCCTTTTGTTTAGATAGCAGATTGATAGAAAATCGCCAAGAAGGCGGTTTTTTGGTAGAATAAAGATGTAGAAAGGTAAAAATAATCAAAATTTAGCCCGAAGTTAGAAATTTTTATCAAATGGAACACAAGGATTACATTAAAACAAGGAATATTTTCGAGAGAAGAATTGCTAAATTAATGAATAATCAACATTATATTGAAGTTATTTTTTTAATGGCTGTAATTTTAGAAAGACAGCTTCAAGCAATAATTAAACGGTATGAAGAATTAATATGTAACAAATTAGCTAATGATAAAGGGAGGAAAATAAAATTTTCTATTGATTCATTAACTAAAAAAGATATCCAAAAAATTACACTTGGACAAATGATTAATTATATTTCAATGCTATGTGAAAACAAATCTTTAATGAAAGAACTAAATTATTTCAATCGTTTGAGGGTTGAAATAATACATAGATTATTTACAGTCAAATCAATCCCTCGGTTAGAAAATAAAATAAAAAGGTATTTACAAAAACGCAAATTTTGGAAACTTTTGTATAAAACATCTACTTTAGAAATATTGTTAATAAAGAGGTCGGCATCTGCTATTTCAAAAAGGTTATCTACTTCTAAGAGAGAATTAGCCCGTATTCGTAAAAGAAAAAGATTAAAAGGAAGAAGGTAGCCAAAATTTAGCCCGAAGTTTAAAAAGAATCGCCATTAGGGCGGTTTTTTGATAGAATGGTTTAATTATGTCAAAGGGACATCTTAAAATTATCATAGCCGTAATTATTTTTTCTTTCTCGCCCTTGTTCGTAAAACTTATTCCTTTGGACGGAATATCCTTTTTTTGGGCCTTCAGCTTTTCTGGGGTTATTTTTCTTACTTTAAAAATACTATGCCAAAATAGATTTAAAGAACTTTTAAAACCAGAGAAAAGTATTTTTGCTATAGCTTTACTTGGGATAGCCACCACAATCAATAACGCCTTATTTTTTTCAGCAATTAAGGTTACCACTATCGCCAACGCTATTTTAACCCATTATTTAGCCCCTTTCTTTCTTGTTTTTCTGGCTTTTATATTCTTGAAGGAGAAAATTGAAAAAAGCTCTCTTTTAGCTTTACTGCTTTGTCTAGTCGGTTTGATTATTTTAGTATCACCAAATGAGCTTAGTTTTGACAATAAAGATTTTGTTGGTTTAGCCTTGGGGACCTTATCTGCAATATTCTTTGCTTCAGAAATCATTCTTAAGAAAGAGCTTTCTCCTCGCTTTAGACCAGACACCATTACTCTTTGGCACATATTTCTTTCTGTTTTACTCCTTTTGCCATTTATTTCTTTCACTAGTATTATTTCCCTTGGCATTTTAAAGTTAGCCATCGTTTTTTTGATTGGGATTTTTGTTGTGGGTATTGGAGTAACCTTATTTGTTGATGGTTTACGAGAGGTGAAAGCTCAACAGGGAGGAGCGTTGAGTTATTTAGAGCCCTTAGGAGCGGTTTTGTGGGGAATATTATTCGTAGGAGAAGCAGTTTCATTAATTACATTTTTGGGCGGGGGGTTAATTCTTTTCGGTGGTTATCTGATTATAAAACAAAGAACCTAGATAGGTCCGAACATAGTCCAATACCCCCAGTTAGTGTATTACTGTCCATTTGGGTAATTTTTTGGTAGAATAGGGTAATATGAAAAATATGAGAAGTAATTTTAGCCTTTTATTATTAGCAATTGGAATAGTTGCTGTATGGCGTGGCGTTTGGGGTCTGATGGATATTTATCTATTTCCAGAAAATCCAACGGTGAGTTTCGTTATCTCTATTGCTATCGGATTATTCATCCTTTATTTTAATGACCGTAGATTAAACGAGCTTGTTCAGGGTAATTAGAAGGACTTTTAAAACAGGTCCGAACGTCGTCCAATACCCCCAGTTAGTGTATTACTGCCCATTTGGGTAGTTTTTTGGTAGAATAGAATAATGAACATCAGAACCTTACTTATCTTAATAGTTTTAATTGGTCTAGGCGTGGGAGGGGTTTTTATCTGGAGAAATATTTATGTTCCAGAAAAGGGAAAAATAGAGATTGAAGAAGGAGTAGTCCCGGCGCCATCCACTGAAGTACAAGTTTACAAAGGCATTTGGACGCCCACCTTGTTACTTCAGGACCGGCATTATCTGACCACTAATGCCCAGAAACTTAAGGACATGGGGATAGATACAATTTTCATTATGGCGCCTGCTACTCAGGGCGAGGAGTGGCTTGAAAGGGCTAGGGAGAATTTTCAATCCTCTCCTGGATTAGTTAAAAAACTTGAAGAAGTCATTCCTGACGAAAAAGAAATTATAACCGGCGCCATTCAGGATGCTCACAACAATGGCCTTAAAATTGCGCTGACTCTGGTTACCTGGAATCCTCCTCTTGGGATGGAATATGACACAGAGCTTTTAAGCGCGAAAATCATTGAATATGCAGAGTTGGCAGAAGAGTACAATGTCGAACTTTTCGCTCCAATGGGCGAGCCAGAGAAGGCTTTCGGGGCAAAGACCAGTGAGTGGATGCAAGAGATACTTCCCAAAGTAAGAGAGGTTTACCACGGCGAGATTACCTCGGAGGGGTCTGCTGGTCTGCCACTGAATCAAGAATTAACCGATGAATTCTTTAGGTCAGTTGCTGAAGGGACTCCAGGACGATTCGCAGGATATGACTACATAGGGTTTAGCCCCATGTGGCCGGTTGAACAAAAGACATTGGAAGAGTATTCAGAATATGTTGAACTGGCTCTAAAATACTGGCTTGCCCAAGCCGAGAGAGACAGCTGTAAGGGAATAATTATCACAGAATTTGGCGTGCTGGATGGAATGCTTGTGACCCAGCAGGAAAGCGCGAGGGCCCATGAAATAGTTCTTGAAAAGGCAAGTAAAGATGATAGGATTTTTGGTTTCTTTGCCAACAGTGATTTTCTGGGATTGGAGATTCAAGGAGTTCCAGAGTTCTCTATTGAAGAGAATCTGAAAACCCAAGAAGTAATTAAAAGATATTTCACAGAAATTTTGGACTAAGATCTTTTTTTTAAAACAGCCCCAACCGAGAGGTATTATGAGACATCCTCAAAAAGGCCCGAATTTGTTCCTGAAATAAAGTTTCTAGACCGACTACGGGAGGGGGATAGGACCAGAACTAGATGCTTTGCTGTAATATTGTGCGACATTTAATCAGGGTAATTAAAAACAGCGATTCCACTGTTTTTTGCTAAAATTTTTATAATTTATTTTGATTCTTTACCAAGGGAATGATATTGGCGATGGACATCTCTTAATCTTTTATTTGTTACATGAGTGTAAATCTGGGTTGTGACGATATTTCGGTGACCGAGGAATTCCTGGATGGTTCTTAGATCAACTCCTTGCGACAATAAATCCGTTGCATATGAATGACGTAGGGTATGAGGAGTAGTGAAAAACGGCACGCCAGATAATAAGGCGTATTTTTTGACAATTCTTTCTATTGAACGGGCTGTCAGCCGGTTATCAGCGTCCTTCCTGGCGCGGTAATGGACAAACAAAGCCTTGTCTTTATCCTGTCGGGTTTCCAAATATTTTTTAATCCATCCTAAGGCTCTTTCTGAAAAGTAGACAGTGCGGGGATGCTTGCCCTTGCCGATAATGCCGAGTTCCAGATCCTTTTTATCTTTTATGTTGGCGAACTGTTCGCGGTTTAAAGCCACCAGTTCGGCGATTCTTAAGCCCGTTGAAAAGAATGTCTCTAAAATGGCCCGATCTCGTATGTCTTCGGGCTTTTTACCGTCAGCAGCCTCCAAAAGCTTCTCGATCTGCTCTAGGGTGAGGAATTTGACCGTTTTTTCGGCCCCAGAAGCCCTGGGGAGCTCTATTTTGTCCGCAGGGAGTGATTCTATGTCCTTGGCCGTAAAATAGCCTAGAAGGGCTCTTAGAGCGATTAGATAGTAGTTCTGGGTGACCTTTTTGAGTTCCTGGCCCTTTTCGCCCTTAAAACGGCTTAAATATAGGCGGTAATTCCAAATATGCTCGGAATTAAGCTGGTGAGGCAGTAAATCCTCTTTATTCGTACTTTTTAACCAGGAAATGAACTTCTGAAGGTATCGGTGGTAGTTTTTTTGAGTGTTTGAAGAGAGGCCTTTTTCAACTTCGCAATAGTCAAGAAAGTCGGGGATATGTTTTATAATAGGTGAGTCAGATTTTTTCATAAATTATTTTTTAAAATTTTTTATAATTATTTTATATTATTTGCCGTATTTCAGGCCTTCTCTGGAATAGCTGGTTGAAGAGGGGCCCCGAGAGGGGGTCCGAATAAGCCCCTTCTAGAACGTCGCTTAACCTACATTGTCCGACATTCTCTATATTCATAATAACAGGCCAAAATAGCCTGTCAAGTATCTCCCCCCTATCATTCCTGTCGATATAAAAACAACAGGGACGCGTCAGAGGGACGCGTCCTGGAACACACAAGTATGATTAATCAACCGATGATTAGTCACTTGATAGTTTTAATTTAGCAACATTGTATCAGAAAATTCAGATGATAAGGTGCTGGTACCTGGAGGGGGCAGTTGAGGCGTGGTGACCGAAAGAGCATTAACCAGAGCCCCCGCCATAGCATAGTTAATCAGCCTGAGTCACCACCTTTTCCCCCTCCAAGCCTAATAATTATAACTCTTCTAATGAATTTTGTCAATAAAAAACCGTTAGATTCCCCTCTTCTAACGGTGCGTTTCCCCTTATTAAATGTCGTACAATATTATTGAGCCATTTCTTTAATTTCTTCCCAGAGAGATCTAATACCTTTAGGAATGGATGTTTTTTGCAGCTCCTCCTTTTCTTCTTCTAATCTTTCCTCAATAATTTCTTTTCTTTTTTCGACTTCTTCTTCCACTGGGGGTCTGATTCTTCTTTCCCAGAGTCCCCTAATCCAGGGCCATAATGTATCTTTCCAGAAATTTTTGGCCCAGCCCCACATTCTTTGCCAGAAAGGTATTACTTCTTCATTCCAGATTCTTCCCAAAATTCCCGGCATATCTTCTTTGGTCACCTCTAAGCTTTCTTCGCCTAATTCTCTTGCTTCTTCAAGTGTTGCCGGCGGCTCTGAGATCTGATCCTCTGCAAAACCAGAAACTGGCAAAAATAAACCAATCATTATTAATATCAATAAAAAGTATTTCACAATAATTCTTTTGCTTCTTTTATCCTTTTTATTGTTTTCTCTTTACCCAAGATCTCTACTACCTCAAAAGGTCCGGCTGAAGCTTCTTTGCCACTCAAGGCAACCCTTAACGGCCATAATAGGTATCCCCTATCTATTTTTGTCTCTCGGATTTTGGCAGCTGGCTCCCCTACCCTGCCAAGTTCTTTAGAGAATTTTTCTGCCTCCGGTATTAAAATTTTTTCTAAATTTTCTTTATTCCAATCCTCTGGTTTTATTTTAGATAATATTTTTTCTGATTTATCAAGAGAAACCTTGATTTCTTTATCGGCCATTACTTGCTCTTGAGCTGAAGCCTTAGCCCGAGGCCATCTTAATAAATTTTTTTCATATTCTAATTTCTCTTTGAAGAAGAATTCAGTTGATTCAGAGATTTCCGATATTTTTTTTAATCTCTCCTGATAAATTAAAACAATTTTTTGTAGCCAGGCCAAATTTATAACTTCGCCAGTTGCTTTTATTCTGAATTTAGCCCCTTTTTCTTCGAATAGTTGAGTACTCTGAGTTTGCTCACCGAAAACCTTGTCCTTTTTTTGCTCTTTCTTTCTCTTTCGTAGAGCTTGACTGGGCATGAACGAGGGTTCAGCAGCTGGCTTTAATTCCTCGATTAGTCCCGCTTCAAGCAGGTAAGGGAGGCAAAGTTCAGTTAATTTTTCAGCCGAACGTTGGCGGATATAAAAACTATTCAAAAAATCCAACCTTTTAATATTAAAAATTGCCCCGCCTTTCTGGACCCTTTCTATAGAAAACTCTTTAGTTAACGAAGGCATCGAGTAAATTTCCCTTTCGCCTCCTGGATTCCATCCTAAAAAAGCTATAAAATTGATCACAGCTTCGGGTAAATAACCCTCTTTTCTATATTCTAGAATACCTGTTGCCCCGTGTCTTTTTGATAATTTTGTTCTGTCCGGCGCCAAAATCATCGGCAGGTGGGCGTATTGAGGTGATGGAAAATTTAGAGCTTCTTGAAGCAAAATTTGTTTTGGAGTGTTGGAAATATGTTCTTCGCCCCTGATAACATGACTGACTTTGTTTTCAAAATCGTCAACCACGCAGGCAAAATTGTATAAAGGATTGGTCAGATTTTTGGCAATAACGATATCTCCTATCAAAGAGGTATCAAATTCCAATTTTTCCCTGATTAAATCATTAAATTCTATTTTTTTTGCTGGAAGTCTAAATCTGATAACCGATGGTTTCCTCGTCGCTCTTAATCTCTCAACTTCCTCTTTTGAGAGATCAGCGCATTTTCTAGAATAACGGGGCGCTTCTCCTATTGATAAACGGTACTGTCTCTGAGCTTCCAATTCCTCTTCGGAGCAAAAACAGTAATAGGCCTTGTTTTCGGCTAAGAGTTTTTCCAGATATTGGGAATAAATCTTTAGTCTTTTACTTTGCCGATATGGTCCATAATTTCCGTCAATGTCTGGACCTTCATCCCATTCAATCCCTAACCATTTTAGGCTTTCCAGGATGTCTTTTTCATATTTTGGTTTTGATCTCTCAATATCAGTATCTTCAATTCTTAGAACAAAAACGCCTTTATGCTTTTTAGCAAAAAGATAATTGAAAAGAGCGGTTCTAGCCGCACCGATATGCAAAAAACCGGTTGGAGCAGGAGCGAATCGAGTTCGTACTTCACCCGGCTTTCGGAATTTAAATTCCTCAGAGTCCATAAATTAAAGCTATAAAATTATTTTAAAAATTCAAGGAGGTAACCAGCAATTATTTTAGCTGCCATAGGTTTGGAAAATTCTTTAGCGGCTTTTTGCATTTTTTCTAACTCTTCCGGCTGAGAGAGTAAATATTTCAATTTCTCTAAGAAAAAATGGGGGGTAAAATTAGCTTCTTCCAGAACAACTGCCGCTTTATTTTTCGCATAGGCGTAAGCATTCTTGACCTGGTGGTTTTGAGCAGCTTCCGGCAGAGGAATCAGGATACTGGGTTTGCCTAGGGCCGCTATTTCGAAAATACTTCCAGAGCCGGCTCGACTAACAATGAAATCGCTGGCCGCATATGCCTGTTTTAATTCCTCTTCGTATAAAAACGGGAAAAGATGATAAGAAGAAGTAAGTTCTTTGGGTAATATTACTTTTGATTCAGCCTCAACCTCTTTAAAATTTTTCTGGCCACACTGATGAATTAGCTCGAAATTTTTAAGAAGCTCTGGTAAAATTTCCAGAATTTTATCATTAACTCTTTGAGCTCCCTGGGAACCTCCCAAAACCAGAATTACCGGTTTCCGTTGCTCTAATTTAAGCAACCTTTGGGCTTCTTTTTTCGATCCTTCTAAAATTTCTCTTCGGACTGGATTGCCAACCGCGATTATCTTTTTTTGCGAGAAATTTTCCGTTTTGGGGAAAGAACCGAAAACTTCCAAAGCGAATTTAGTCAAAAAGCGATTAGCTAGTCCTGGGCTGATATCTGATTCGTGTAAAAAAACAGGAATTCTTAATAACCAGCCGGCAAAGACTCCCTGTATTGAACCAAAACCGCCCTTACTGAAGATTAAATCAGGTGCTAAAAAGAAAATATAGAAAAAGGCTTGGACAACGCCTACAGGAATTTTAAATAAGACGTCGATTGGATTCTGAAAAAAGACTTTCCAAGTGAGATATCGTCTAAGTTTTCCGGAAAAAACATGCTTTACTTTTATGCCTTCTCGAGAAAGCAAAATTTGGTCAAAATCATCGCGGGGACCAAGGTAACAAAATTGAAGATCTGGTTTTGGGTAGATTTTTCTTATCTCTCGACAGATAGCAATTATTGGTAATATGTGACCACCGGTCCCACCGCCAGCAAAAAGTATCTTCATGTAGTAAAAATTTAATTTGTTAAGGTTGAAGCTCAAAATGAAGCTTTAGCTTCATTAAGTTATTTGTCTTGATATATTTAATAATACTCCTATCCCCGCTAGTTGTACAACTAAAGCCGAACCTCCATAACTAATGAACGGCAAGGGGATGCCGGTCAGGGGCAAAATACCAATCATGGCTGCTATATTGATAAAAGCTTGGAGGCAAATCCAGATAGTTATTCCCCAGGCTGTTAATTGAGAAAAGCTATCTTGGCACAATCTTCCGATTCTTAATCCCCGCCATAAAAATATAAAAAAAAGTAAAACCAAAACGCAGCTTCCAATAAACCCTGTTTCTTCGGCAAAAACGGCAAAAATTGAATCGGATATTATTTGGGGCAAAAAACCAGACTTAAATTGAGACATCCCCATTCCCAAGCCCGAGATTCCGCCCGAGCCGACAGCAATCACCGCCTGTTTCAATTGATAGCCAATTCCCATGGGATCTACTGTTGGATTAAAAAAAACTAAAAAGCGATTCAGTCGATAAGGCTCTAGTTTAACTAAAGCGAAAAGAGCAACTAGACCGCCCAAAACCATCAGGAAAATCTGCCATAAAGGCATTTTGGCTAAAAAATACATTAAAATAGCCACCAATAGAATTACTCCAAGAGTGCTAATATCCGGCTGAAGGATTAAAAGAAGGCTGATTATTATGATTATAATTGAAAAGGCAAGGAGGGTTTGGCTATGCGTCCATTTCAAGTACTTTTCATCCGGCTTTCGAGTATCTCGGATATCTTTTCTGCTGGCTAACCAAGTAGCTAAATATAAAATGAAAATCAGCTTTAAAGGCTCTGAGGGTTGGAAAGAAAAGGGACCCAGATTTATCCATCTGGCTGCTCCTCCTAGCTTAGAACCAACCCCAGGTAAAAAAATTATTGCCAATAGAGCTAAATTTATCAAGAGTAAAATCGGGGCCCATTTTTTTAAGCGATTTAAAGGAATTTTAAAAGCTAAAAAACCAAAGATTATTCCGACTAAAAAACCGAACAACAGTTGATGTTTTAAAAAATAATAAGTAGTACCGAATCTTTCTAGGGAAAGCGGAGCCGAAACATTGGCTAAAATCAGAATCCCGATAACCATTAAAATAATAACAGTTCCCAATAATACATAATCAGGTTTTTTTGCCATACAGCTTTATGTATCTTTTAAATAAATTACCCTTTTCTTTATAATCTTTAAAAATACTAAAACTGGCCGAGGCTGTTGATAAAAGACAGATTTTTCCTCGTGGAGTATGTTCGTAGGCCAATTTTACCGCATCTCTCATGTTCTGGACCAAAAAGGCCCTCGGCAATTTAGAAAAATCGTCCTTAGTTTGCTTGAATATTTCCCTCCAGATCTTTTCTCCGGTTGTCGGGAATAAAATAAGATTTTTTATTTTATCCTTTAAAATTTCTTTGGCTAAATTTTTAAAATCCAATCCCCTATCAAATCCGCCCAACAAAATCGTTTCAACTTTGTCGCCCAGAATATTAAGAGCTGCGATTGTTGTCTCCGGAATAGTTGATAAAGCATCATTATAGAATGTTATCCCTCTAAAGGTTCCGACATATTCCAAACGATGCGGTAAGGGCTTGAATTCACTGATGGCTTTCTCAATAGTTGCCTTTGGAACTTTAAAGACCTCCCCTACCGCCCTGGCCGCATTTTTATTTAGGTCATAATACACTCCTCGAATCGGAATTTTTTTTGCCCGCGATTTTTTGGCAAATTTTTTAACCAGCTTATCTCCAGAATTAAAAACCAGATAGTTGTCTCTTGTCTGATAGCGAGTGATATTGGCTTTGGTATTAGCGTATTCTCTGAAATTCTTATAATAGTCCAGATGCTCGGGATAGATATTTAAAAGAACGGCAACTTGAGGTGGTGTTTTTAGATTGTACAATTGATGACTTGATAGCTCGTAGATATAAACGTAATTTGATCTAGCTGAGAAAAGCAGGTTTAAGACTGGTTTTCCGATATTGCCAACTAAGTAGGCTTTTACTCCCCCGCTTTTCAAAATTTTATACACTAAAGAAGCAGTTGTGCTTTTTCCTTTTGTCCCGGTTATTCCGACAATCTTTCCCGGACAGTTATTAAAAAAAATTTCCGTTTGGGTGGTAATTTTTTTAAAGACTGGTTTCGGTAGGATTTTAAAGGGTATACCCGGCGATTTGATTATTACATCGTAATTTTTAAGCGATTTGAGGTAATTTTTCCATAAGTACAGCCTTACCCTCTTATCTGGCCGCCTGATTTTATTTGATTTATCAGCGATTCCGATATTTTTTTTCGGAAACAATTTCCTAAAAAACCTAAAAGTATCCCGGCCCTCTTTACCAAAGCCGAGAATCGCTATTTTTTTATCTTTTAGTTGGTTTAATTTCATTACATAGTGATTTTTGAACCATCTATCTTTAAAATAACATAAGCCCCGTTAAAAATGAAGTATTTCTAACGGGTATCAGTAGAGATGTTACCTGTTTTGTAATTTTTTATATTCCGATAAAAGATAAGAGATCTCGCCCAATTTTTTTGCTTTTTCTAAACTCAATTTAAAAGCGATTTTACTTTCTTTTTTTGTACCGACGCATTCAAAGGGTTTAGGTCTTCCCTGCCCTATTAGAGATTCCATTATGGGTAATAATTTTTTATTCCCAAAAATATCTTTAGCAAAAATCTTCAGCAAGTCTTTTTTATTCAAAAAAGGATATAAAGTAGCATAAACAAAAAGACATTTCGGACAATTACCACACCATCTTATTTGGCGAGCCCCAATCCTCATTGAGGCGTTACAGCTGGAAAAAACTGAAAAGTATTTCGGATATTTTGTAAGCATTTTAGAAATTTCCAGTTCGCCGTATTTCCGTAGATAGCTGAAATAATTTGTATTTTTTGCCAGATATTTTTTGCAATATTTTTTAAACATTCTTTCAAACTCAGAAGACTTTGCCCATTGGTGGTTTATCATTTTTTCAAGGTATTTTAGGTTACCTTCATCAGCACTTTTTTCGTTAGAAAAAACAACGTTTTTGTAATCAAACAGAATCGCGCAAAGAACGCTTAAAAAAGACAAGAGAGCAGTAAAGGGCGTATGGCCGTTCAAATAACCTTTTTTGTTTAACTGTAAAAGTTTTTTATCAATTAACAGCCTAACGATAATTTTATTTTTAATTCCCGATACTTTCGCGGTTTTTAGAATTCCTCCTGTTGGATTTACCATAAATAAGGCAATTTCTTTTTCCCGCTTCTTTAAATTCTCCAAAGTGACAATTGAATCTCTTCCGCCCCCAAACGGAACTAAATATCTATCTTTTAGTTTTTTATTGAATATCTTGTATTTTTTTTCGTTGCTTGATTTTATCGTCAAGAAGTTTTTAACTCGCCAGTCGATTTTGTTTTCGTAGAAAAACTGACCCATGCCATTGATTATCAACCATTTCCACCAATTAATTTGTTCTCTGTTTAATTGGTCAGCTTGGATTTCAATTTCTGGCGAGCAAGTGGCTTTCCAGTAACTAGGAATTTCCATCAATCCGAGATGAAATATTAAATTATTTAATTCTCTCTCCCCTACTCTAGTTATCCTTAATTTATTAATGTTTTTTATGACAATTTTCGGTTTAAATCTTATATCGGGTGGGACTTTAAAATTTAAAAAAATCTCTAAATTATTTTTAGAAATTTGGTAAGAATAACTCTCATAAATAAATCTTGGGTATTCTTTTCGTAAATTTTTTAATTTTGAATTTACATTTCGCATTTTGTATTTAGCCTAACAGACGGATGGCTACTCCTAAAAAGGCTAAGACGATACTGATTATCCAGAATCTCATTGTGATTTGATAAGATGGCCAGCCACGGGCTTCAAAGTGGTGATGAATTGGGGTGGAAAGCCAGATTTTCTTTTTCCTGATTTTTTTAGATAAAAGCTGTAAAATTATTGAGCCGACTGAAACAACTATAATGCCGGCAATAATTGGTAAAACGACTACTGAATCGGTTAAGAAAGCCACCACTGCCATAGTTGAAGTTAAGCCTAGAATTCCAGTTTCTGTCATATAAAATCTAGCTGGAGGGATATTAAACCACAAAAAAGCAAAAAGAGTGCCAACAATTACCGCGCAAAAAGTTGCTAAGTCAGCTCTTCCCTGACCGAAGGCGATTATGGCAAAAGCACCAAAAATTGAAGCAAAAATGCCACCCGACAATCCATCTAGTCCGTCGATTACCCCTCCTGTCCAAGAAGCAACCATTACCAAAACAAAAAGAGGGATAATCCAAAAACCGATTGTAAGGTCGATCCCTTCAGGAAAATTATAGATTAAAGGAATATGAATTGAGTCCCACTCTAGATTGTAGTAAAACCACAACCCGCCAATTAACCCAATTAAAATAACAATTAATAGTCTTCTGGTAAATCCCATCCCCCCTCCGACATATTTCCCTCTTCCAAAAACTGTTAAAGCATCATCAGTTAATCCAACCAAAGAAGCAACGACTAGAGTAAAAAGAGGAAGCCAGGTTTCAGGTCGGGATAAAAAATTAAAGTTTTTCAGCCACCAGGGGTTTTCAAGAAAAGATAAAACAAAGCATAAAAATATGACGATTAAAACCGTCAGCCAAATAAGCGCTCCCCCTCCTCGGGGCACGGTCACTTCCCTTTCTTTGTGCAGAGAATAGAAGACTTTTGCCTCTTCTCCGGTAATAGTTTTTCTTCTGGCTTCTTTTTTCCAGAACTTAATTTTATTTAGAAACCTGATTAAATGTGGCGCCAACAAGAAAGCAATTATGGCGGCTGAGGCCGAGAGAGTCAAAAGCCGAATTACATTAAAAGTAAAAAGGGTCATATTTTTCTTAAATCTTCGTTAAGCCAAAATCTTTTTCTAGCCATTCTAAAGTTTTTTCTGAATCTTCTTCAATTTTTGAAGAATTAGCCAGGCCGATAAAAATAGTTCTTTCCTCACCATTATATTTCATTTCGAATACCGCAAATTTAGACTCTTTTTCATCTTCGCTAGGACCAGTAAGCTCATTGGTCATATTTAAAAGAAATTTTCGGTAATCTTTAGTATAGCGAAATATTCTGGCTAAATCATATAAACTCGTCTTGTTCTTTTGCGAGTTCCCTGTCAGGTCGGCAATGAAAGTATTTTCCAGGTCTAAACTTTTTGTTTTTTCCTGCATTAGTCTTAAAAAATCTTCCGGCGTCCAGAAACGAGTTAGTACCATAGCTGCTTCTTCTGAAGAGTAAACCAGTAAAGGTCTTAGTAGATCATATGCACGATAACTTCTTTCAGGAACAATTATTCCCTCATTTACTTTTTCAAACATCCATTGCTTTACGAAAATTATTTTATCTAAATCGATGCTTTCGGTAGCAGTTAGAGCTAATATCAGATTGTTGGCGGCTGGCCCTCCATAAAACTGGGAATCACCGCCTTTATTCAAAATTATTTCCCCCGTTTTTAAATCAGCCACTAAAATAAATTGAGCTTGAATTTCAGGCAAAGACATTTCTTCATATTCTGGTTTTATAGCCAGCAGAGAAGGGATATTTTTTTCGTCAAAGACCAAGATGGGCATTTCTTCCTCAACAAAATCGAAAACTTTGGAGGCATCCGGAGTAGATAATCGGATGCAACCTCCGGAATAGGTCGTTTTAACCATTCTACCTTGGTTGTCATAAGGCCAGCCATGGAGAAAATAGTTTCCAAAGAATTGGATTGCATAGGGCATCCAGACATGACAACAAGAAGAAAAATGAAGCCTTGTTTTGTAGCTGGCGTGATAAACGCCCAAGGGCGTTTCTCCTAAAAACCAATCCGCTCCTTTGCCAATTACTGGAAAAGACTTAACTTCTTCTCCTTCTTCATAAAGAATAATTTTCATTTCTTTGAGGTCGGCATAAAGAAAATCTTTTTTCTCCTCTTTTAATTTCCCCATTTCTTTTTCAATGGCGTCTTTCAAATAATTTTCTATCCCCAAGATTGACGCTCCTTCGGAGTAAATGAAAGATCTTTCCGGTGGTACATTATAATAAACAGCTGGCTCAAATTTTCTAATCTTCTGCAAAAGGAAAGCCACCATTCCCAAAAGAGTCAGAGAGGCGATGAGAAGCAAAATTAAAAGAGTTTTGAAGCGGGGATTCATAAAATTTTATCTTGAGAGCCAAATATCATTTTTCCAAACCCATTCAGCAGTCATTCCGCCAAAAACCCAAATCTTATCTTGAAAAACAGCTGCGGTATGGTCTTCTCTGCCTTCCCAGGGAGGATCTTTCTTCGTTTTTTCCCAATTTACTCCGTCTTCGGAAAACCAAACATCATTTTTTCCACCTCCTTGACTTTCTTCGTCTAACCTCCCCAAAATCCAAATTCTATCTTTAAAGACGATTGTCTCGTGGCCTTGTCTGGCTAGCCAAGGAGGACTATCGGTTACTAGAAACCAGTTTTCACCGTCTTCTGAGGACCAGATTTCACTGAAAACATTGTCGTTCAAATCCATTCCTCCAATTAACCACAGTTCATCTTTAAAAAGAACGACTTCATGATCCCAGCGTGGCCGCCAGGGAGCGCTTGAAGTAACTTCAGACCAGTTTATCCCATCTTCTGAGGACCAGGCATCATTTTTTACCTCACTTTTGTCATAATTAACACCGCCAATTAACCAAAGCTTGTCTTTAAAGACTATTAATTGGTGGCCTTCTCGAGGCGGAAAATTAGGATTGGCGTTGATAAGATTCCAGTGAACTCCATCTTCCGAGCTCCAAATATCATTTTTAGTCCCTGTCCAAGGCCCCCAACCGGGAATGACCAGAATTTTATCTTGGAAGATAACAGATTGGATTGACCTTCTTTCCCCCCAGGGCGCTCCATCTGTTACTAAATTCCAGTCTATTCCATCTTCAGAAACCCAAATGTCGCTAAAATGGGGCGCTTCTCCGTACCTGACAACTCCTGGCTTAGTAACAAAATCGTTTCCATTCAGGCCTCCCATTAACCATAATTTGTTCTGATAAACCACCACGCTATGAGAATCCCGTGGTGGCCAAGGAACAGTGCTAGATACTTCCTCCCAATCTAATAAAACAGGGTCAAAAACTTCTGCTTTCGAAATTTCTTCTTCGACAACCTCTTCTTTAGGAACAAGTGCTTGATTAAAATGGTTAAAAAGAAAATAAAGTCCCAGCCCGATTATTATTATAACCAAAATTATTATTAAATTTTTTCTACCACCTATAAGCATTTCCCGCCCACCTTATTAATTTTTTCATTTCCTCAAAACGATTTTCTGAATTTAAGATTACATTCACTAGAAAGCCCTTGTTTTTCGAGGTCTGGACTACCAAGATGAGACACTTGCCAGCTAACGGTGTCTCTCCGGTTTTTCCTCCGATAATTCCGGGAATCTGCCCCAGAAGATCATTAGTATTTTTCATACCCTCAAGCTCTTGGATAGTTGAAATTTCCCAAAGTAAAGGTTGTTCCGATGTTATATATTTGCTAAGTTTCATCAAGTCCTTAGCTGTAGAATAATTCAGAGATTCGTCCGGTTCTTTAGGGTCAAGACCGTTCGGATTGGTAAAATAAGTATTTCCCATTCCCAGTTCTTTGGCTCCTGAATTCATCAAGCCCAGAAAAGAATCTTCCCCAATTATCGCTGCCAGATCATCTGCTGCCTCGTTATCAGACTCTATTAGTAGAGATAAAAGGAGTTTTACAGTCTCTTCAGTTTCAATGTCATAATATTTCAAGAAAATACTGGCCGTCATCAATTTGGTTAAAGAAGCGATGGGCAAGGGTCGGTCAGCATCCTTTTCAAAAAGAACCTTCTCTGACCCTTGATAATCAATAAATACAGAAATTGCCGCTTTGGCATCCAACTCAAGCGGTGGTCTTTGAATTCTTTCCGGAATCTGGAGAATGTTTATTTCTTCAAACGGTTGACCAATCTGGGCATAAAAATAGTTTTCTAGATTTGCCTGAAAAACATTGACTCCCCACCAAAAAGGGAGACTAACCAAGAAGACAATTAGGAGAATTTTTAAATTCTTTATTCTGTTTTCGTTATTTTTCATTATTATTTCTTTTTTTTGCTTATTTTTAAATGTAGTTCTTTTAACTGTTCTTCGGTCACTTCACTGGGTGAGTCCATCATTAAATCGCAATTGTCGCCGGTTTTCGGGAAAGCCATAACTTCTCTGATATTAGGCTCATTAAGGACTACGGCTAAAAATCTATCAATGCCCGGGGCAATTCCTCCGTGGGGCGGAACCCCGTATTCAAAGGCTTTCAGAAAATGAGTAAATTGTTTTTTCTGTTTTTCGGTAAAGCCAATTAAATCAAAGATTTTATTCTGTATTTTAGAGTCGTGAATCCTGATACTTCCGCCGCCGATTTCACGACCGTTCAAAACAAAATCGTGCTGGTAGGATTTTACCTTTAAGGGATCAGAATTAAGCAAGGGAATATCTTCTTTTTTGGGAGCCGTAAACATGTGGTGAGAAGGAGCAAATTTAGCAGTCCCTGAACCGTAAAAAAAATCTTCTTTAGTTTGGGGAGTAAAAAGCGGGAAATCAACAATAAAGGCAAACGCCAATTCATCTGAGTTTTTTCTATCTCGACGTAAATCCGGCTTCTCACTTTTATATTTCTCCATAGCTGTTTTATAGGTTATTCTCGGGAAAGGAATTTTGGTGATTTTCTTTTCCGGGAATATTGTTTTGACTAAACTTGTGTAAAGCCTCTCCACCAAATCTAAAATATCTTCTTGCTCAACAAACGACATCTCAATATCCAATTGAGTGTGTTCAGCCTGCCTGTCGGCCCGCGGGTCTTCATCTCTTAAACATCTGGCGATCTGGAAGTACTTTTCCAGACCGGCAATCATTAAAAGTTGCTTGTATTGCTGGGGCGATTGCGGCAAGGCGTAAAATTTTCCCGCTTGCAATCTGGCTGGCACCAAGAAATCCCTGGCTCCTTCTGGTGTTGATTTGGTTAAAATTGGCGTTTCTACTTCGATAAAGCCATTTTTGATTAAGAATTCTCTCGTAAAATGAATTACTTTCTGGCGCGCTTGTAAATTTCTTTTCATTCTTTCTCTTCTTAAATCTAAATAGCGGTATCTCAATCTTTTTTCTTCAGAAATTTCATAACCATCGGTGTCAACAGCAAAAGGCAATGTTTTTGCCTTTGACAAAATTTCCAGATTTTGGGCTTCTATTTCAATTTTGCCGGTGGCAATTTTAAGATTCCGCATTCTTTCAGGCCTTTCTTTGACAAAGCCCTCAAGGCAAACAACCCATTCCGGTCTGACATCCCCAGCTATTTCTGGTTTTAAAACCGCCTGAACTAAACCAGAAATATCTCTTAAATCTAGAAAAACAATCCCGCCATGGTCTCTGCGAGTATTCACCCATCCGTAAATTTTTACTTCCTTCCCTAAATATTTAGGAGTCTCGCTGTTATAGATTCTTTTCATGGTTGCTGGCTACTTTAAATAAGTTTTTATTTTTTTGATAATTTCCTGAGGAGTATAATTAGTTTTGATCAGATATTCCTTAACGCCGAATTCCATGGCCTCTTTTCTTGTAGTCGGATCGTCATAATTCGAGAAAGCTACCACCTTGGTCGAAGCTATTTTTGGATTTTGCCTTAATTTTGCTAAGAAACCGATTCCATTTTCTCTGGGCAATAAAATATCGAGCAGTATCAGATCTGGCTTTTCCTTTAAAGCTATCTTAATCCCCTCTTCTGCAGAATACGCCATGACAATCTTAAAACCGGCCTGAACGAATCTATCATGATACATTTCTGCCAGCATTTTTTCATCCTCAACAATTAGTATTTTTTTCATAGATCCGAGTTTAAAAGTTTATTTTATCGGTAGTTCGATGTAAAAAGTTGAACCGCGACCTTTGCCCGGGCTTTCAGCCCATACTTTACCATTATGCATTTCTGCGAACTTCTTGGCAATATAGAGGCCCAAACCGGCTCCTTCAGTCCACATTCTAACACCGGCCTTTCCTCGGGTAAAACTTACAAAAAGATTTGAAATCTCATCTCCAGTCATCCCCTCTCCGGTATCAGATATAATAATTTGTAATTTTTGTTTTACAGCTTTCAACTTCACGGTAACGCCTCCGCGTTCTGTGTATTTTATAGCATTGTCTAAAATATTCATAATCGCCTGTCTTATTTTATCTTTATCGACCGAGATTTCCGGCAAGGGCTCTTTTGTTTTTTTAAGCTCTAAAAAGATATCTTTTCCTTCAACTGCTTGTTTTAAGTCTCCAAATATATCATTAATTAGCTTTTCTAAGGATACTTTTTCCAGGTTCATCTCGATCTTTCCCGTCTCAATTCGTGATATATTCAAAAGACTGTTAATTAGTCTTATCAATCTTTCATTGGAAGCGTAAATATTTTCTAGGGGTTTTATCATCTTTTTCGGCGGCTTGCCGTAGATTTTTTCTAACATCATAGATATATAGCCCTTAACAGCTGTCAAAGGTGTTCTCAGCTGATGGGAAGCAATAGAAAGGAACTCAGTTTTCGCTTTATCTAATCTTTCTAATTTTTTATAAGCCGTTGCCAGCTCAACATTAACCCTTTCTAACCGAGAGGTCAGCTCTTCTAGTTCTTCCCGTCTTTTAATTTCCGTCTGTACGCTTTTAATAAGGTAGTAACCAAAGAAAAGAAAAACAATGAAAATTATCCCATTGAGAATCTGAAAAGGGGTGTTTTCGGTAAAAAGCAAGGTATTTAATAAAAGCAATATTGCAATCAGGACTACTAGTAAAGCGGTTAAAAGAACCTTAATACCAAAGAGCTGTCTTCTTACAATAGCATAAGCGGTAAAGCCAAGAAGGAAAATAATAGAATAATCGCCAAAATGCTGATATCTCGCTGTATTAAAAATAAGCGGAATTAAGGTGTTAAATACAATATTAAAAAACATCCAGAGAATGATTCCTATAAAGAAATATTGAGTTTTTTGTTTTTCTTGTATAGATAAAACAAAATATTTTCTAATTAGCCAAACAGCCATTAAGAGGATAAAGAAAAAGGCAAAAAGATAATATGCGATACCACCGTATTCTCCATGAATTATCTCCATCCCAAATTCCTTCCACCGCACATCCTTAACAACCAGGTCAGTGAAGCCGGTTAAGCAAATTAAGAGAAATATAACGAGTAAGATTATCTTATTTAAGAGCGAGTGTTTCTCTTCTTCTTTTAAGAAGGAAAGGATGAAAAAATAATAAAAAGTTAAAGCGGTAAGAAGTGCGCTTATTCCGTTTAATTTATACAAGGCTACCGCCGTTGAAACATCTTTTGAAGAAAAGCCCAAATAAGCAGAGTTTACCCACAATAAACCGGCAATAGTCATCAGGGTAAATCTTCTATTCAGAGCTGCTTTCCTATTGGCGAATAAAACCCATGCTCCCAAAAAAATACCAAAAGCATTTATAAATAAAACTATTAATCTATTTATGGTCTCTATATCAAAAGCCATATTCAATTATTTTATCAAAAAATTAATAAAATAGCTTTAGCAAGAAATAAAGCAATGGGCCAAAGCAGAAATTCACCGTCAGCAGCAATATAGGAGATATATGAAAATTTTTGAATATTTATATTTTGGCTGCTGACTAGTTTAAAATAATAAAAATCATAGAAATAAAAGATTAACAAAATTAGCGCTATTGTGGGGAGAAAAACGAAATAGACACCGATTATTATAGGTAATAGAGATAAAAAATTTAAGACGTGAAGTGATTTTAATGTTCTTTCTTTCCCAAGAACCACCGGAACAGTCTTAAGCCCTTCTCTTTTATCTGATTCAATATCTTTTATGTCAAGAAATATAGTATTTAGCATACCCTTTAAGAAAATAAAAAGAAAAACAATTAATAAGCTCCAACAAAAATCAGAATAATAAAAACCGACGAGGGCTACAAAAAGAGCCCAGCTTATTGATATATAAAAATTCTTAAGTCCCATAATCTTGTTAGTTAATTCTTTAAACAAATTAGTATAACACAAGCCCATTATTATTAGGAAAATAGTAAATAAGACGACTTTCAAATCAACGAAAAAAAATAGAACGAACAGAAGCACTAAAAAAGCAGCCCATATGAGTCCTTGAGAGCATTCTATACATTTTCCCAAATAATCTGCTCTTGCTGGATTAGTCAAAGAATCTGTCTTTATCCCTTTGTAATAATTGTATCTATAATTCAAAAACACTAATAAATAAGCAATCAATGGTAATTCCCAATTGTTTTTTTCTTCTAGTAAAATTATAATTGTGACGATAACTGCAGGACCAGTAAGCGCGACGAGGTGCGCTCCGTAAACAAACTCTTTCCAAATTGACTTTAGGACTCGTTGGATTATCATTTTCCCATCTTTAAGAAATTATTTTTTCTTCTTCTTGGGTTAGCCAAAATATTAAACTTCTGAATTTTATCCTTAATTTCTTTAATAAGTGGCTTACACAAATTTCTATATTTTTTTGGAGCACTCTTGAAATTTTTATTTAGCGCCTTGGCGCAGCTATATCCACTCCTTAAGGCATAGCTTATACCTTCGGAAGCATTAGTACTGATAAACCCTGCCGCTTCGCCAACCAAAATAACATTATTATTACCTAAAACAATATTTCTTACGCTCCTCGGGTTTAAAACTATTGCCGCCTCCTTTTTTATTATTTTCCCTAAAATGTTTAATTTTTTCTTTAATTTTTCAACAAAATCTTTCATTTTTGCTTCCGTATTACCAGGGATCAACCCCGTGCCTACTATCAAATAGTCACCCTTTGGTATTAAATAAGAATAAGAGTCTGTTATTTTATTATCATAAATCAAAATAAAATCTTTGACCTTTTTATTAACCTTCAACCACCATTGAATGACAAGATAATAATTTATTTTTTTATTAGTAAAAATTTTCCTTATAGGCAAAGATGAACCCGTTGCGAATACTAAATATTTTGTATTAATAATTGATTCTTTCCCGTTTTTTTTAATAAATATTTCTAACCCATCTCTTCCCCTTCGGTATTTTAGGAAAGTTGTTTTTGGAGAAAAATTAATATTTTTACGGCATAATTTCAAAAGCCAGTAATCAAATTTCTTTCTTGAAATATTTCCAATTTTTCTTTTTTGGCCCACTTCCATATTATTGTTCCAGTCAATATATTTTACGCCTAAGTATTTGGGGTGTGAGAATACATAACTTGGTATTCTTAGTCCTTTTAAGAAATCTTGAGACTCTTCAATTAAAAGACCGCCGCAGGGCTTATCCCGAGGGAAATCCGAACGATCTAAAAGCAAGGTTTTATATTTTTTAGAGAGATAATAAGTCGTGATACAGCCTGCCGGCCCCGCCCCTATTATTACCACATCATATTGTTGATTTTTGGGCATAAGTTGTAATACCCTGGAAGACGTGAATTTTTTCGTATATTGCTTAATTTTACTCTAAAAAACTCAATCAGGCAAACTTCACTAAAACAAGCGGGAGAGCTTTTAGCTCTCCCCTGGAGATATCCATGCTGTTTTTTCTGATATATACAGCTTAACTGTTTTAGAAAGGATAGACCCTCTTTTGAGATAATAGCTATTTAAGCTGTCTCTCAAAGGTATTCCTCGCTCTTCCAAGGCCTCAATCAGGAGCAACAGATTCTCTAATCTATCTTCTATTACTACTACTCCTTGTCTTAGAAATCTAAGCTTCCTCCTTTTTATAAATTTTTCAAGAAAAGGAGAAAATTCGTTTTGTGGAACATTCATGGATTATTCTAATTATTTTCGTCACGACTCGACCTTTATCGAAATCTCAAACTTTGGTCGAGATTTCAACCTCGGAAGAGGCCCTCACTCAGACTGAATGTTCCACAGAAGATCTGAATTGAGGGCCTCGTCAGAAGCCAAAATTCTTTAACGATAATTTAAAAGAACTAATTCGCCCTAACTACAAAATTATATCAAAAAAATCCGCTTTTGTCAACTCATTTTTCTTTAATTCTATGAAACAACCCGGGCATAATAAAAAACCGCAGTGAAGCGGCGAAGAAAAAAAGAAATTTATTTTATTTTTAATTCTTCTTTCCCAATTTGCTCTAAAAATTCTAATAAGGTAGAGTCATCAATCACCTCTTCGGCATGCTCCCACCATGGCTTGGTAGGAAATTTTTTATTTTTCTTATACCACTCTAAGGCCTCTAAAAGATTTTCTACCACATCTAACTGGCAAACAAATTTTGCTTCCGGGCTTTTCCCTTTATGATAATCCATCCAGATACTTTGTATTTCTCTTTTAATTTTTGGAGGTAGTTTTGAGGTTAGTTTTTTTAAGGCCCGGCATTCTTTTTTGAATTTTTCAGCACATCTTTTTTCTTTTTCATACAAAAGAAGCCGGCGCCATCTTCTTACAAATTGATCCCTCTTTTTTTTATTCTTCGGTAAGAGTCCGTCATAGGGGGTAATATCGCCGGTTAGAATTTTACAAACATCATGAATCAAAGCTATTTTAAGTGCTCTTTCAATATTAATTTTTTTCTCTTTGCCTAAAACCCAAACCATCATCGCCATTCGGTAGGCATGGTCGGTAGCGCTATCAGGATTTTTTACACCATAAAAAGTTATTCCTTTTCTATGTACCTTCTTTAATTTCCCAACGTTGATTAAAAAATTAAGAATACTTTCCATAATATCTCTCCTTAAGAACGGAGGTTAATTCTAATAAACTTCCTTGGAATATTTTGCTAAAGCTCCTTTTAGGTCCCCAACTTTATTAATATAGATTAGAATTTTTTTAATATCAACCTCTATCTCCGGAGGCAATTTCCTTGCCCTCAATAATTCTTTGATAGCAATCAACCTTTTTAATCTCCCGCACTTTAATTGGTAATTCCACTTAATGTAGGCTAACTCGCTTAGGGTGCCGGCGCTTAATCCAACACAGATACATAAATCTGGCTGAGTTACTACATTATAATTTGCCCAAAACCAGCTGGACTCTTTTTTAATTTTATTGGCATATTTTTTATAAAACCTGACATGTTTGTTCGGCCAAGGTGATGGTTGATGGGGATAAAGAATCGTTAATTTTCTACCCCCATTTTTTTTATAAGCTAAGGCAACAGTACTGACCATTCCTTTATCACCGTTTGCCCAAACTTCACAATTAAATTCAGCTAATAATTTACCTACTGCTTTAGCCTTTTTAATGAAAAAACCAACCGGTTTTTTGGTCAACTTACTTATTTTTTTAATATTAGTTGGTCCGATTAGGCCTATTTTTAATGTTTTCATAAATAGAAGGTCGCTTGTCTATTTTTGTTATATCAAATTTTTTAAAAATCAATGTGCCAATTTTGAAAATTCGCCATCCCTAAAAACCGCAACCAAAAAGAAGCTTTTTATACTAGATAAATAAAATTCGATACTAAGCAATTAAATTCCCGGAGTTGTCGGAGGAGGTTGCATTGGTCCTTCAGACCTTTTCATTTCTCCCGGGCCCGAACCCTTCTTTCTACTTATTAGATACCATACTACTCCCACTACGACAACAATTGCGATTATCCAATAAATGATTTGCATATTATTAGTGAATTAAGGTTATTTGCCCCGTTAAACTGTCTAGATACCATTTAACAGGGCGGAAATCGACCTTTTAAAAAATTTCTTAGTTTATTTTATCTTTCCTATTTCTTTTCGTCAACTCAAGAAAAAGATTATAAATATCGCCCGCTCCCATAATTATTACTATTTCCCCTCCTTTCAAGCTCTCTTTTAAATAATCAATTATTTTTACTTTTGGCAGGTAAAGCGCCCAGGGCTTTTTTATAACATTGACTATTTTTGCAGCATCTATCTTCTTTTTTATTTTTTTCTCTTCCCGGCCAGCCACATCATAAATGTCAGTAATTATTAATTTGTCAACCGAGACTCTTTTAAAAACTTTAATAAAATCTTTTAGCAGGTAGTAAGTTCTTTGATATTGATGGGGTTGATAAATACACCAGATTTCTTTTCTGGGCCATTTTTCTCGAGCCGCCTTCAGAGTTGCTCTTATTTCAGTAGGATGATGAGCATAATCTGAAACAAGTATTATTTTTTTATTATCTATCTTTACGTTTTTTTCTTCAAACCGGCGCCAACAACCCTTATATTCTGAGAGGGCTTTAAAAGAGACTTTGTCGGGAATTTTTAAAACCCTGGCAACTGCTAATGCCAAAGAGGCGTTATAAATATTATAGGCGCCGGGTACTTTAAGAATTTTTTTAATTTTTGGGGACACCTTTTTGTCTATTGATTTATTTGTGATTAATACTCCGTCTTTTGGCAAATGACTGATAAATTTATTAAATGCTTCTTTGAGGTTTTTAAGATTTTTATAATAATCTAAATGGTCAGCTTCAATATTGGTCAGAATAATAATTTTCGGCCAGTAATTTAAAAAAGAAGCAAAATGTTCATCTGCTTCAATAATTAGGTATTTAGAGCTTCCTGTCCGGCAGTTGCTGTTTTCAAATTCTTTGAGCTTTGTGCCAACGATAACCGTAGGGTCAAATCCTGCTTTGGTCAGTAATATACCAAGCATTGCCGTAGTTGTACTTTTACCGTGGGTGCCCGAAACGGCGATAGTAAAGTGATTCTTGGTCAGTTCTCCAAGAGCTTCAGGATAACTTTGGCATCTTATTTTTAATTTTTGCGCTCTCTGGAGTTCGGGATTGTTCAATTGAACAGCCGGACTGTAAATCACCATATCTGTATTTGGGGATATGTTTGTTTTTTTTTGCTTTCCAACGGTAATTCGAGCCCCGCCTTTTTTAAGGGCCTCGATAATTTCTGAAGAAACCAAGTCAGAGCCGGTTACTCGGTAGCCTTTTTCCAGATAATACTTAGCCAAAGCTGAGACGCCAATCCCGCCAATACCAATGAAATGTATTTTCATATTTTAAGAAGTTGCACTGATTCTAGTATCGTATATTCGGAACCTCCTCTCTTTAGCTGGCTCTCCATTATTTCAATAGATTTTACCTCAAAAGTTAAATCAATATCTTTATTAATTTCTGGTCTTTCTTCTGGTTCAATTTGTCTGAATTGCCAGGTTTTAATTCTGCCTAGAGTAATATGGGGAGTGAGATTAAATTCTTTAATCTTCTCCCCTACAACCCAGATCATCCTGGGAGGCTTCTTGTCGGGTGGGCCGTAACAAATTTCATTTAAGTGAATGTCAAAAGATTTTTTTGTGGAAGCCATTTCTTTCGTCTTTTGGCAAAGCTCCATTAATTCTTCATCAGCCAGATAGCCCAAAAACTCCAAGGTGATGTGGAGGTTCTCTTTCTTCGTCCAGCGACAGAGCCCCATACCAGAACCTTCGGCTCGGTAAGAGGTAAATAGCCTCTCAATTTTATTTTGGTAAGAAACTAGCTTGTCTTTGATATCTCCTGGTAAGTTAATAGCAATAAAAATTCTGTGACGCATAATTGAACTTTATCATAAGAAGGGTTAAAATTAAAGAATGGAAGAAGTCATCCTCTATAAAAAATTAAAAAATAAAAAGGTGCAGTGTCAAAACTGTAGCCATTATTGTCTTGTATTGCCAGGGAAAAGAGGTATTTGTGGCGTAAGAGAAAATATTGACGGGAAATTATATGCCTTAAATTACGCAAAAGCCATTGCTGTAAATATTGATCCGATTGAGAAAAAACCGTTTTTCCATTTCCTACCCGGCAGCCACTCTTTATCAATCGCTACGGTAGGATGTAATTTTACCTGCCTTAATTGTCAGAATTGGGATATCTCGCAGGGTTTTAAAAGAAAGAAAGAAATTCCCGGAGAAAACCTTTTGCCAAAAGAGATTGTTGAATTGGCTAAAAAAAATAAAGCACCAAGTATTTCTTACACTTACACGGAGCCGACAATCTTTTCCGAATATGCCCTAGAAACAATGAAAATTGCCAAAAAAGAGGGCTTAAAAAATAACTGGGTAACGAATGGTTTTTGGTCAAAGGAGCTATTTGATTTAGTCTTTCCTTATTTAGATGCCGCCAATATTGATCTTAAGAGCTTTTCAAATGAGTTCTATGTTAAATATTGCGGCGGGAGATTGCAACCGGTTTTGGATACAGCAAAAAGGGTAAAAAAGAAAAAAATCTGGCTTGAGGTAACAACCTTGGCTATTCCGACTCTTTCTGATTCAGTAGAAACATTTAAAAATATAGCCAATTTTATTAGAAAAGAATTAGGCGCAGAAACGCCTTGGCATATTTCTAAATTTTCCGGAGCCATTTCTTGGAAACTTCAAGATTTACCGAGTACGTCGGTTGAGACCTTACAATCGGCTTGGAAAATTGGCAAAGAAACTGGTTTAAAGTACGTCTATACCGGCAATATTCCCGGCCTTCCTTCGGAGGACACCTTTTGTCCAAAATGCGGCACTCTTTGTATTGACAGAACAAATTATATAGTTCATCGCCACGACAAGAAAGGCAAATGCCCCCAGTGCGGCAAGGATCTAGACCTAATCTTGGAATAGGAATATGAGTTCGCAGAGTCTTAAAAAAGAACAAATTATAAGATTAATTCAGAAAACTTGGGATACGCCTTATATTTTGGTCAAAAATCATATTGCCAGAAAGAAATTTTCTCTTCCAGAATATCACCATTCAGATGGTATTGGTACAAAGGGTATTTATCATTGGCAGAAAAAAACCTTTAAGAACGCGGTCTTAGATGCCTTAGCAATGAATTTAAACGATTTACTTATAATGGGAGCAAGGCCTTATGCCGTGGTAGATCATTTATTAATTCCCCGAGATGATAAAGAAATAATTCTTGAAATAATAAAACATCTCTCTCAAGAATGTCGAAAAAGAAATATAGCCATTAGCGGTGGAGAGATGTCATATCATAATAATTTAGAAGGAATTGATTTAAGTATAACGATGTTGGGATTTGTTGAAAAACCAAGGGAAAATAAATTTAGAACCGGCGATATTTTAATCGGGCTTGGGAGTAATGGTCTCCATTCAAATGGTTTTACCAAAATTAGAGAAATTTTTGGCAAGACTTATTACCCCGAATTCACCACCCCTACTTTTATTTATTTCGACACAATTTTTCCACTAATCAGGAAGTTTAACATTCACGGGATGGTTCATGTAACTGGAGGTGCATTCACAAAATTAAAAGATTTTTTAGTAAAAGCGGATATCGAAATCAGAAGAAATCATAAACTGAAACCACAAAAAATTTTTAAAGAACTATACAAAAAAAATATTTCTGACAAGGAAATGTATAGAATATTTAATTGCGGTATTGGATTTATTCTATCAGCTTACCCCAAAGAAGCTATTAGAATTCTTCATCAAATAAGAGATTTTAAGGCAGATGTCATTGGAGAGGTAATTCCGGGTAATAGGAGGGTAAAAATAAGGTCCGCCTTTAGTAATAAAAAAATTATTTTTTAATATGTCAATCGTCTTTGCTGCGATCTCCCCTCACCCACCAATAATCTTGCCTGACGTCGGTTCTCTGAAAGACAGGGCTCAAGTTAAAGATACGATTGAGTCATTGGAATTTTTGGGCAAGAAATTCCAAGAAGTAAGCCCTGATTTAGTAATTATCTCTTCTCCTCATCCTGATTGGGGCTTTAACGTTCCTTTGTTTTTTTTAGCTAAAGCTTTTAAAGGTAAAATAGAAACTTTTTTAATTGGAATTGAACCACCCGAATTCTATTTCGAAGAAGGGAAGAAAGCCTATAAAAAGATGGATAAGAATAAAAAATATGCTTTAATCTCTTCTGGTGACATGTCTCATTGTCTAAAAGAAGATGGTCCCTACGGTTTTCAGCCCGATGGACCGAAATTTGATAAAGAATTAATAGAATCTTTGAAGAAAAAAGATATTGCCAATATCTTAAAGTTAGACGATAAATATCCTGAAGCTGGCGAATGCGGACTGAGGTCTTTCTGTTTTGTTTTAGGAATCTTAGATGCCTCTGGTTTAGATTGGCAACCGGGAATTCTGTCTTATGAAGAACCCTTCGGCGTCGGCTATTTAGTCGCGAATTTTAAATTATTAAAGAAAACTTAATTAAATGTTTAAAGGATTTCCAGTAATAGATCTTCATGCTCATTTAAGGAATGATATTCCCAAACATACCAGAATTGCTAAAGGAAGCGGAATAGATGTGGTGGTACATATGGCAAACTGCCATCCCCCGCTTGATAACTTGGAAAGAATTAAAAAATCATTAGAGAAGAAAAGATATTGCCGGGCGATTCCGGTAGCAGCCATTACCAAGAACCTGGCCGGAAAAGAATTAGTTAATGTCGATAGAATCAAATCTTATGTTTTAGGATTCAGCGACGATGGAAAATATCTGAAAAATTTAAATTTGTTAAAGGAAATTTTAGAAAAGAATGTTCTGGTTTTAGCCCACTGTTCTCCTCCTTACGAAATAGGAATTAAAGAACCTAAACTAGAAACTAAATTTATCGAGAGATATTTAAACCTTTTGGTTGAAGTCGGTGGTAAACTTCATATCCAGCATCTCAGTCAGAAAGGAAGTGTTAAGTTAATTAGAGAAGCGAAGCGAAGCGGAATAAAAATAACCTGCGAAACTTGTCCTCATTATTTTACCTACACTAAAGATGATTTAGAGACCAGAGTTAATCCACCGTTGGCAGGGAAAGAGGATGTCCTAGCGATTAAAGAAGGATTAGCCGATGGAACAATTGATGTAATTGCTTCTGACTATGCTCCCCTACCTAGAAAAACCGGGATTGCCGGATTTAAATCTTTTCTCCCGCTTTCTTATGGGTTGGTTCTAGAAGGTACTTTATCTGGAAGACAGTTAAAAGAAAAAATATTTTTAAATCCAAAAAAGATAATTGAAAGCGGCGGATATAAATTGAGAATATGAAGGTTTTATGAGGTTTGAAATAGAAGGGCCATTTAAGGAAAATATCTACATTTTGATGAGAAAGATTAACTATTATTTCTTTAAAAAAGATGAGCAAAAAGGCGAACTTGAATTTGCCCGGCCAGCCAAAGGCTATCCTAGGTTTCATCTCTTTGTAAAAACCAAAGATGATAGTCTGATTCTCAATTTACATTTAGACCAGAAAAAGCCGACTTATGAAGGTGTGCCGGCTCACGCCGGTGAGTACGACAGCGAAACTGTCCAAAAAGAAGCCGGGAGAATAAAAGAAATATTAAAATAAAGTGCTGAAAATTATGAACCCTTTAGTTTCGCTCGCAAAGCAATCAGTAGAAAGTTTCATTAAAGAGGGGAAAATTATTGAGATACCAGGAGATTTGCCTGGGGATTTTTTAAAGAAAAGAGCCGGAACTTTCGTGACGATTGAGAAAAATGGCGAATTACGCGGCTGCATTGGGACTTATTTGTCTAGCCGAGCGAATATCGCCGAGGAAATTATTCACAATGCTATTGCGGCTGCCACCGAAGATTATCGCTTTGGCCTGATTACAACAGAGGAACTCCCTTTTCTTTCTTATACGGTTTATATTTTAAGTTATCCGGAACCGGTAGAAGATATTAAAGAATTGAACCCAAAAAAGTTTGGGATAATTGTAAAAAGCCAGGGGTTTTCATCTGGCTCAGATGTGATATTTAATACCGCTCCTGAATATTATCAAAAGACAGGTCTTTTACTTCCTGACTTAGAAGGAGTGGATAGTGCAGAAAAACAGATCTCCATCGCCTGCCAGAAAGGCGGGATTGAGCCACAAAAAGAGAAAGTTTTTATTTATAAGTTTACCGCCGAGAAGTACCAATAATAAATTTCTCTACCATTTCTCTGGCTTTTTCATCGGTAAATTGAGTCGGTGGATGTTTCATTAAATAGGCTGAGGCGGCAATTAGGGGGCCGCCGATTTTTCTATCTAGACCTAATTTCGCCAGCCTTATTGCGTCAATCACTATTCCGGCACTGTTCGCCTTGTCATCTACGTCTAGGCGTAGTTCTATTGAAAATGCTATATCAGCAAACATCTTCCCCTCCAGTCTTATAAAGGCCAATTTCTTATTACCTAAAAAGGGAATAAAATCACTAGGGCCGATATAAATGCTTTCAGGGCTGATATTTTCAATTAATTGACTAGTAACAGCCTGAGTTTTACTGATTCTTTTACTTTCAAGGCGCGCCTGCTCTTTCATATTTAAGAAATCAGTGTTGCCACCAACATTTATTTGGTAGGTTTTATCAATTACTGTTCCCCTATCTGAGCAAAGTTTTGTCAGCACTCTATGGACAATGGTTGCTCCGATTTGCCCTTTGACGTCGTCGCCAATAATCGGAATCTTTTTTCTTTTAAATTTTTCTGCCCATTTTTTATTTGAAGCGATAAAAACAGGAAGACAGTTTATTAAGGCACATTTTGTTTCAAGGGCTATTTCTGCCCAGAATTCACTGGCTTTCTGACTCCCGACTGGTAAATAATTCACCAAAACTTCTGTTTTCGTATTTTTAATTTCTTCCTCAGCCCCTCTTTTTAATTTTTCTATTGATAAAGGTTTTCTTATTGGCTTTATTTTGTTTTCAACATAAATCCCAATTCCATCTGAAATTGGTGCCTCTCTAACGAGAGTTTTAAGCTTGGGTAATTTAACCCAATTGACCATATTTGGACTGGCGTAAACTGCTCGATCCAATCTCTCTCCTACTTTGTTTCTTCCAACATCAAAGGCCGAGGTAAATTCAATATCGTCAAAATTATATGGCCCAATTTTCTTATGCATCAGGCCAATTATTTTTTTCTCTTTATTCCGCTTGTAGTATTCAATTCCCTGAATTAAACCGGCGAAGCAATTTCCGACTCCAATTATTCCAACTTTGATTTTTTTCTTCATTTAAGTTAACTTATATTAAGTAGCCTTGTCGGCGCTTCTATTACTATTTTACGGCTGTAAAATAGTGTGTCAAGAGGACAACTTAGTATGCTACCTATTGAGCGTCTTCAAAAATCAAATACAATAGAGAATTTATGGATTTATATCCTGGCTCTCTTAAAAAAACGGAAGATTTATGCCTGGGAAATTCCTGCTGTGATTGAACAAGAACTCGGCTTCAAACCAGGAAAAATTACTCCCTATCGAGTTCTTTACCGATTAGAAAAAGTAGGATTCGTTAAAAGCGAAATAAAAGAAAGAAGAAGGATTTATCAGATTACTGAAAAGGGCCAAAAAGAACTTAAAAAAGCCAAGAAATTTTATCAAGTAGTCATAAAATGGTTAGAAAATTAAAGAAAAAATTAAAAAAAGTCGGACAGTTAGAACTACCCCTAAAATTAGCCAACGATATCCAGGCAATAGTTAACCATTATTTTTATACCAAGGGCCTGGCTTTAAAGGAGATTAAGGCAAGCGCCAAGAAAAAAAAGATAATTTATTCCCGGTATGTAAAGTCGGCGAAACAGCTTTTAGAGCTAGCCGGCTCACGGAAAAAGGCGATTGAAGCCATGGACAAAGTGGTTGAATGGGCAAGGTCAAGGGATCTGGATTACGCCATTGAAACAGTTTTTAAAAAATGGCTAGAATTAGGCAGGTTAAAGCCGAAAGAAATTATTAAAAAACCATATTATCAGGGAAACCCCATGGTTTGGTCAGAGACCAAAAAAAAGTGGTATGTTATATCTCCCGAAGGTGAATGGCTGGAATTCGCTGGCAAGGAAGATGAGATTAAGTGGGAAATAATTAAATAATTCGTTTTTCATCAGATAAAAAACTTGGTGGTATATGAAAATTTTATTCATCGGCACGCCAGATTTTTCAGCTGATATTTTAAAAGGACTTATAAATGGCGGATTTAAGCCGGTTTTAGTTATTACCGAAACTGATAAGCCGGTTGGCAGAAAGCAAGTTATAACTCCGCCACCGGTTAAACTGGTGGCCCAGGAATATCAAATCCCTATAGCTCAGCCGGAGGAAATATTAAATCTTGAATCTAAAATCTTAGACATCAAGCCTGACTTAATAGTTGTTGTCGCTTACGGACAAGTCATACCTAAAAGTATATTAGAGATACCGCGGCATGGTTGTTTGAATATTCATCCTTCTTTACTGCCGAGGTGGCGGGGCCCATCGCCGATTCAATACACGATTTTGAATGGCGACAAAAAAACCGGGGTAACCATTATGTTAATGGATGAGAAAATTGACCACGGCCCGATTTTGTCTCAAAGAGAAATAATTATTAGCGAAAATGAAACTGGAAAAACTCTCTCTGAAAAATTAACCGATCTCGGTGCCCGTCTCCTATTAGAAACTATTTCTCAGCTAGGGAGAGGGTTGGCTAAACCGCGACCTCAGAATGAAGAAAAAGCAACCTATAGCAAAATTTTAACCAGACAAGATGGTAAAATTAATTGGAAGAGGACGGCTGAGGAAATTGAAAAACAAATTAGGGCTTTTGAACTTTGGCCAGAGAGTTTTACTCTTTGGCAAAGCCGCCGCAAATTATTGAAAATAAAGATTTCAAAAGCCACAACTTTAAAATCAAAAGGAGGGATTGCTTATCCTGTTGGTAAAACCCTGACTGTTTCTCAAAACCAAATTTGTGTTCAATGTGGCAAAGGTTTTTTACCGGGAGAAGGAGATTTTTTAGTGATTGAGAGGTTGCAATTGGAAGGGAAAAAAGAAATGACCTCTGAAGAATTTTTGCGGGGTCACCTTAATTTTATCGGTACTATATTAAAATAATGTGTTATCTTATTTTGACTTAAGAAAAGGGGTAGAATTTATTTTAGAGGGGCAGCCTTACGAGGTTTTGGAATTTCAGCAGATCTACAAAGCTCAGGATATGGTAGTGGCCAGAACAAAGATTAGAAATTTGATTAGCGGTAAGGTTCTGGAAAAAACCTTTCATCAGGGAGATAATTTTGAAGAAGCGGAACTTGAAAAAATTGAGGTAAAATTAGTTTATTCACACCGAGGAAATTTCTGTTTTTCCGAGACTAAAAATCCTTCAAAAAGGTTTCAATTGTCTGAAGAACAAATCGGCGAAGGCTGCAAGTTTTTAAAAGCGGGGCAAGCCTTAATCGGAATTAAATTTCAGGAGAAGATTATTAATATTATTTTACCGATTAAAGTCCGATTGAAGGTTATTGAAGCTCCGCCCGGAGTTAAAGGTGAAAGGGCCCAATACGGGACAAAACCAGTTACCCTGGAAACGGGAACCATAATTAATGTTCCTCTTTTTGTTAAAACCAACGACGTTATTGAAGTAAACACTGGAACCGGCGAATACGTCAGAAGAGCAGAATAGGCCCGGTTTAATCAAACTGAATAGAGCTAGTCAATTTATTTGGCTAGCTCTATTGGTTTTGCCTCGTATTTACTATTTATATTATATAAATTGCCATCTTTATTTAAAAACAGATCCGACCTTTGGTCAAATCTTTTTTACTTAAGGATCCTGAGGTTTTTCTAAATGGACATGTCTCGTAGTGCCTTTATTCTTTCTTCAACCGGCGGATGAGTCATAAATAGCCTTGTAAACCAGCTTGTTTTTTCTTCTCCTCGAAAAGGCGAAGCAATAAAAAGATGGGCAGTGTAATTGCTAGCTATTCTTAAAGGACTTGGGTCTCGAGAGATTTTTTCTAAAGCCCTGGCTAGTCCTTCAGGATAGCGAGTTAATAGAGCACCCGAAGCATCAGCTAAAAATTCTCTTTTTCGCGAAATCGCCAATTGGATTAAGGTAGCGGCAATGGGAGCTAAAAAAGCAGCAATAATTCCCAAGATGGCTAACCCACCAGAACCCCTGGAACGCCTTCCTCCCCCCAAAAAACTAATTCTTAAAAAGAGATTGGAAAGCATAGCCACAACCCCAACTAAGATTACCACCACTGTTTGTAAAAGCATATCTTTGTTTCCAACGTGAGATAGCTCATGAGCAATTACTCCTTCTAATTCCACTCTTTCCATTTTCTCTAAGAGTCCTCTCGTAACCACTACCACAGCATGCTTTGCGTCCCTGCCCGTAGCAAAAGCATTGGGCTGGGATTCATCTATGATATAAATTTTCGGCAAAGGAAGTCCAGCAGTAATACAAAGATTTTCACAGGTGTTATAAAGTTCGGGGTTATCTTTTTTCTCAATCAATTTCGCTTTTGTTAAAGATAAGACAATTTTGTCTGAATACCAATAGCTGAAAAAACTTTGGAAAATAGCAAAGATAAAAGCTATTATCAAAAAAATAGAATTATTCAGTAAATAACTGAAAAGCCAGCCCAAAAAAATAATAAAAACAAAAAAGAAAAACATCAAGAACAAGGTCTTACGGATATTTGACTCTGCGTGAGTATATAAAGTAGGCATAACCTAAAACAGGTTATTTCTATTTTTATATATTACACATTCCAGGGCTAAAAACTAACTTTTACTGGCTCTCTGGCAGCTGCTTCTTCAATTTCGAAGAAATCCATTTTAAGAAAGTGGAAAAGGTTGGCTACGATATTTGCTGGGAAGCTCTCGATCTTAATGTTCAGATCCCTCACATTTCCATTATAAAATCTCCTGGCTGCTTGAATTTTATCTTCAGTGTCGCGCAGCTCTCTCTGAAGTTCCATAAAGTTTGCTGAAGCTTTTAAATCAGGGTAGTTTTCAACTACGGCAAAAAGGGTTTTTAGGGTTCCTGCTAAAAATTTTTCAGCTTCAGCCACCTGCTGAGGGTTTCCTGATCGTTGAGCAGAAATCGCGTTAGTCCGCGCCTTAGTAACATTTTCAAAAACCGATTTTTCATGACTCGCATAACCCTTTACTGTTTCTACCAGATTGGGAATCAGGTTATACCTTCTTTTTAGCTGAACATCAATATCTGACCAGGCCTCCTTTGCCCGATTTCTCAAAACAATAAAACGGTTGTAAGTAAGGGCCACCCATATAACCAGAGCCACAACAATTATTAAGATAATAAAAAAAGGATTCATAAACTTTCTTTAATTTTTTACTAGTTATTTCACGACCTTTGTTCTTCTATCATATCAAATTATATAAATCGGGAGCAAGCTTTTTCAGGCAAGACATTTCCAGTAATTTTTAAGATCGTCTTTAGCTTCTGCGATAATCTTTTCAGTCTCTTTCAACGAAGAGTCTTTTTGGAGTTGTTGAGGAACCGGTATCGGCTCTTTGATTTTGGTTTTAAGGCCCGTTAAGCCGGAGATCAGGGCTAACCAAGAAAATGGCAAAACTTTTTTATTATAACCGGAACCAATCATATCAATAACCCTACCTTCGCAAATTTCAGCCACTTTTCTTACTTTTTCACCAATCATTCTGAACCCTTCAGTGGTTAACCCTAATTGAGTTAGCTCGTCACCAAAATGGGGGTCGGAACCGCCGTTCCGGATAATAATCTGAGGGTTAAACTCTCTGGCTACCGGTTCAATAATTTCTTTAAAAACTAATTGGTAAGAATCATTGCCGGCAAATATCGGCAAAGGGACATTAATTGTTAATCCCCTTCCTTTATCTTCGCCGATTTGATTCACGAAACCTGTTCCGGGATAGAGAGTGGCAGGATTTTGGTGAATATCAATAAATAACACTTTTGGCTCAGAATAAAAATATTCCATCGTGCCATTCCCGCCATGGGCATCGGTATCCAAGATTAAAATTCTCTTTAGCCTGTATTTTTTAAGCAAATACTTTCCAGCAAAAGCGACATCGTTGTAAAGACAAAATCCTTCCCCATGATTTTCTTTCGCGTGGTGCATTCCTCCGCCGAGAGAAATTATTTTTCGAGTTTTGCCCCCTTGAATCAAGTCACAAGCCAATTTCGCCTGCCCAATAATTATTCTGGCAGCTGCTTCTATTTTCCCGGGTTTAATAGGCGGGAAGTTATCGCTGGAATGATATTTCCAGAAAAGACCGTTTGTTTCTTGTCCCACGTTGCGAGCCTTAAAATATTTTTTCGTAAAGTCAATATAATCTTTTTGACAAATTAAAGCCAAATCGTTATCTGTCGCAGGCTTAGCTGTCAAGATCTGATAATTAGCTTTCTTGGGCAAGTTTTTTTCCAGAAAATCAGGGAAAATCTCATACCGGTCGCTCCGGAAAGGATGACCTGGTCCAAAATCATACTCTTTTAATTCATCTTGATACAAAATTGCGATTTCCATAATTACATTTTACCAAAATTTTGATTAATTCTAAAAATAAAAAAATTAAGTTTTTAGGGTTGACAAGATTTAAAAAATAGATTAAATTAAGTAGATTCTTGACATAAAAGGGGGATAAAAAAAGAGTAATGCTTATTAAAGAATGTGACGAGATCAAGCTGGAAGAAGGAAGGAGATACCGCCTTTTAAAAGAAGAAAGGGTTCAATTCAAGAAGCAGGTGCTTATAGTAAAATACAGAAAGCGCTTTCGCTTCCTTACCGAAGAAGAGTCTCAACCATTTCAAGGACTTCAAGAACCTGCTGGACTCCAAAAGTCGACCATCAGAAGACTGAATCGGGCTATGGGGCTTGGGATTATCTCTTTATCCTTTAAGGGAATAGATGATCAAGGAAGATTCTCTATTCCATCTTTCATGCGAGAGAAAAAGAGGGTGCTGTAAGGTATTATTTATTCACCGTTGCACTCTCTTTTTAAATAGTTTTAATTTCGTAAGAATCAATTACCTCGCCTTTATTAAAAACAAATTCGGCTTTTAATTTTTCACCTCTTAAGATTCTGGGTAGCCAGAACTTGTCGTCCGGCCACATCTGATTAAAGGGGATTTCATTTATTTTAAACCATTTCGGTCTCATTTCTTTGGTCTCTTTTGGTTTTCCCTGCCAATTATTTACAAAAAAGACATGAACATTTTGATTCCAGTCTTTTTGATAAGGAAAATAAAAGCTTAAAATCGCCACTTTTAAAATTTCTTGAGCGATTACGCCAATTTCTTCTTCCAGTTCTCTCCTTGCCGTGGCAAGAATATTTTTATCGTTTTTCGAATCAAACCTCCCTCCTACGCCGTTCCATTTACCTTTTCCGAACCCCTTCTTTTTCATCGCCAAAAGTAACTCTTTCCCTCCGTTAATTTCTTTCATCAAAAAAGATAGGGTCGCCTCTCGCATATTATTTAATTTGGGTTAAATCGCCGCTAAGAATAATAGGCTTTACTCCTAAGATTTCTTCTTTATACGGCAGTTCAGGGACTTGGTTTAAAAGATAAATTTTCTTTTTCAGAAAAAAAGCCAGGCCCATTTCCATTAAGGTATTCCCGCCAATATAACCCTTAATATCTTTCTTGTCATAATTGGCAACCAAAATGGCATCCGACCAGGCAACTTTATTAAAATGCTCCATTACGGCTTCAGCTTTCCTATCCCAGACCCATTTTTCATCATCAACTGCTGCATGTCGTATCTTATAGTATTCTTGAACCTGAATAGGTTTCCCGTTCTTACCTTTTACTTTACTGGGCCATATTTTTACCTCATGCCCCATTTTTTCTAAACCCTCTTTTAAAAAAAGTATCTCTTTTTGAAATACCACGCTACCGCAAATTGTAATTTTCATAGTTTTTTCTTTAAGTCGTTGAGTATTTGACGATGGTCAAAGCCAATTTTTTTTGGAAGATTTTCTAAGGAAAAATATTTAAAGCCTGAGGATTCTTTATTAATCTGTATTTTTCCTCTAATTTTTCCAAGTAGATAAACTATTGAAACCGTGTGATACCTAGGATCTCTTTTAGGGCCAGAATAAACTCCGAACAATTTCTTAATTTTTACCGAAATACCCAGTTCTTCCTTTATTTCCCTTTTAATTGCTTTTTCTACTGTTTCTCCGTACTCAACATGACCTCCTGGTAACGTCCAGGAACCAACAAAGGGCTCCATGGCCCGCTTGAGCAATAAAATCTTACCTTTTTCCAAAAGCATTCCGTCTACTGTTAAAATAGGGCTTTTAGGTACTCGCATCACTATTTTATATTTTTAATAAGTTGATAAGTCTCTTTTGCAGAATCCACCAGTTGGAAAATTTTTAAATTTTCTGCCTTAACTGACTTTTGCTTCAAATAAACTTCGGATTCCAACCAGCCAAAAAGATTTCGCCAGTAATCCTTTCCTACGGCAATAACGGGCACTGGCTTTGCTAGTTTCTTAGTTTGCACGAGGGTAACCATTTCAAAAAACTCATCCAAGGTACCAAAGCCGCCCGGAAAGAAGACATAGGCTTGGGAAGAAAAAGAGAGCATTACTTTGCGTACAAAAAAGTAGTTAAAGCCGATGGGTTTTGTTACGTATTTATTCATTCTTTGGCCTTCGGGTAATTGAATGTTAATGCCTACAGATTCTCCCTTCGCTTCAAAAGCGCCTTTGTTAGCAGCTTCCATAATACCCGGTCCTCCGCCAGTAATCACGGTAAAGCCTGCTTTGGCTAAGAGCCAGCCTAGTTTCCTCGCTTCTTCATAATAACGATTTTTAGGGACAAAGCTGGTTGAACCAAAAATAGTGATGGTTTTTTTTAAATCGGCCAGGAAATGAAATCCATCGATAAACTCAGCCATTATTTTAAAAATTTTCCACTGGAAAGTTTCTCTGAAATCATCTTTTACGCGTGGCAAGTGCGGATCCGGATATAAATATGTTGCCTGCGTTTTCTCAATTTTTTTCTTAGCTTTTTTTGCCATATGTTTCTTTTTTGATATTAACGCCGGAACTCGTACCGATAATATCTGCTCCCGCTTTAACCATTTTTTTTACATCTTCCAGGGTCCTGATTTTGGCCGAGGCCTTAATTAAAAGCCCGGGTGCGGCCCTCTTCATAATTTTAAGATGCCTAGCTTTTTCTTTTAATTCTCTTCTTTCTAGAGGATCTTTTTCGGTAGCCGTTTTTACGGAAATGGCACCGGATTTTTTAACAAGTTCTGAGGCCTTCTTTACTTCTTCATCAGTCAAATATCCTGAGCCGATGATTACCTTCGTTGGTAAAATTTTACAAATTACCTTGAGGTCTTTAAAAACCTTTTGATATCTTTCGTATTTCAAATCTACAATGTTCATTACTACGTCAAGTTCGTTAGCTCCATCTTTTTTAGCTTTTTTGCATATTTTTATCCTCTCTTGATGAGAACTTTGACCCATAGGCGAATCAATTAAAACAATCACCTTTATATCTGTCCCCGCTAACTCTCTTTTTACTAAGCTTATCCATTTTGGCCTGACGTCAACTCCCCGAAAACCGTACTTTTTCGCTTCCTGACAGGTCCTTTTAATGTCTTCACCGGTAGCCTTAATATCTATATTTGTATGATCAATAATTTTTGCAATTTTCATATTGTTATTTTTTTTCTACAAGTGAATTTTTAATTTTTTTCTCGGCAAGCTCTTTAGATAGGAACCTTTCTACCTTTACCCATTTCCCCGGTTCTAATTCTTTGTATCTCTCAAAAAAGTGCTTGATACGCTCCTTAAGATGATCATCCATTTCGGCTATATCTTTTGTTTTTGCAAACAGTGGGTCGATTTCCTCTGCCGGTAAGGCAATGATTTTATCATCTGAGCCCGATTCGTCTTCCATCTCAAGGAGTCCGATCGGTCGGGAAGGAACAATTGCTCCGGGTACAACCGGTAAAGAAGAAATAAGAACTACATCAGTCGGATCGCCGTCATCGCTAAGGGTATGAGGGATAAAGCCGTAATTAAATGGAAAGGCTAGGGAGGTATACAAAAAACGGTCAACCATTAAAGCTCCTAAATTTTTATCAATTTCAAACTTTACTGAGGATCCCTGCGCAACTTCAATAACCACATTGATTTCAGAGGGTGGATTTTTGCCCGAGGTAATTTTATTAAGATCCATAGATATATTTTATCTCCAGCTCGGTCTTGGAGAAATCGGCCCCCTCCCCCTTCCTCGACCTAGACCCTTTCCTCTACCTTTTGACCTGATTTTAGAACCCGGACATCGTCTTCTTGTTTTTTTCTTCATTATTTTGTTTGCTATTTATTGTTTTCAATTTTTGCCCTTTACCTTAATGTACTATACCATAAAAACAAATTTTGGTTGAGGGATATCAAAGCCTGTTTAGTAAATTTGATTATCTGTTAAGAAGTTCCCATCTACACAGCTTCTATAGCCCTTAGAAGTCGAACAGCTTCCGCATAAACCAATTCCACATTTAGTTAAAAAGTCTATAGAAGAATATATTTCTTTTGGTTTCATTCTCTTCTCTTGTTCAATAACTGCTTTCACCATGGGCTCTGGACCGCAATTTATACAATATTCTGGCTTCAGTTTCCTTAATACGGTATCTAAAACATCTGTTATTAGACCCTTACGGCCTATCTCACCATTTTCGGTAGCAAGGTAAATCCTTCTGCACAAAGCTCTAAAACTATCAAAATTTGCTAAGTGTTTCTTGTCTTTTGCGCCTAATACCGCGAATACATTTTTGTTTCTCTTGGCAAACAAATAAAGCGCTGCAATGCCAGTTCCTCCTCCAACCAATAAAGTTTTTCCTTTTATCTCTGGAGAGTTTCCATATGGTCCACGAATATAAAGCGCATCAGTGGCTTTTAATTCTGATAGCTTGCTGGAAAAGCAACCTCTCTTTTGAACAAGTAGAGACAAGGGGTCGTCGTCTAAAACAGAGAATGGTTTCTCACCTTTTTCTGGCAACCAGGCGAAAATAAATTGTCCTGGCTTTGTTTTTATGGTGCCTTTTAACTTCAGAAGAAACAGATCCTCTGCTAATTGTATATTTTCTTTTATTCTGTATTTCTTGTATTTCATATTCAATTCTGTTTTTAAATAATTATCTGCATTACTTGTTCCCTGTTCTAAGTCTGCCGACAAGACACTGAAATATTTTTTCATTTCTTCTGTATTCATTCCAACTAAAGCAGAACCCACTCCAAAAAAATCTGCTCCAGCTTTTCTATAACTTCTTACATCTTCGGCTGTTGAAATACCACCGCAGGCAATTATTGGTAAATCCGTAATTGCTCTTATTTCCCTTACGCATCTTAAACCTAAATCTAAAATTACCTTTCCAGAAATTCCCCCTACTTTATTTGAAAGAACGGGAAAATTGTCGTACGAATATAATTCTGGCCCCTTGGTATTTATTGCTGTTATTCCAGAAACCCCGCCCTTTATAGCATGCCTTATAGTCTCTTTGATCTTTAATTTCGGAGAAATTTTAACAAAAACGGGTTTTCCAAAAGAATTAACGGTCTTTGTTATTTTCTCTACAAGTTCTTTATCTTGACCCACAACCAATCCATATTCATTAGAATGTGGACAGGAAATGTTTAATTCAAAACCATCGGCATAATCATATAATATTTCTGCTGTTTTTCTGAATTCTTTTTCATTACTTCCGAATATGGAAATAAGCAAGAATTTATTATCAGGAATGTTTATTCTCGATAATCTCCTTGCGAATTCTTCTGCTCCGGGATTGGTAAGACCGACAGCGTTAATAAAAGAAAAAGAATTGTATTGGGCGATGATAGGTTCTTTATTTCCTTCCCGAGGCTCTGCTCCGATACTCTTTGTTGTTAATATTCCTATTTCTGGAATCTCATTGGCAATTTTTTCAAGGACTAATACTTCTGTAGTAATGACACCCGAGGGTATCGTAAAGGGTCCACTAATTTCTTTTTCGAAAAGTTTATGTTTTCCCATGGGTCTTTTTGAATTTTACCAAAAAACCGCCCATAAGACGACTCTTTGAAGCTAGCTGGGCACTGTTTACCATCTTCGAACCTGCTTTATGGAGAATTATGGCGTTAGAGTGCCGATTATAGCCCTGGGGACAGTACAATATTAGAATTTGGTTTTGGGAAATATTTCTCTGTTTAGATTTTAAATTTGAATTTTTGAAAAAGGGTAACTGCCAATAGAAAACAATATTATTTTTTTTCATATTAATCTATCTTACCACTTCAACAAGTTTAGTGTAAATGCTTCGACTAATTCAGTATAAAAAAAATTCGCCTAATTGGCGATCCCTGTTTATCATCTATCGATAAATAGCTAAAACGCGTTAATCAAAAAACAATTATTCAAGCTCTCTTTCTACATCTTCGATTTCCTTAGTGATAAATTCTTCTGAAACATTTAGGGCATCTTTTAACTTATCTCGGACTTGCTTTTCGTCTTTATTAAGACCAGGTTTTCCGTCTAAAAACTGTATTTGTTTTCCTACCTCTTTCCGTAAATTTCTAAAAGCTGCTACTACACGCTTTGAAACCTCTTCTGTCTCTTTTCTCATTCGCTTTCGCCATAAAGAAATGCGGTACCAGGTATAAGCAATAATTATTGTTGCTACAATAATTAAAAAGATTAAGGCAATCATAGTAGCAAGATAATCTATGGTTATTTTACCAAATCTCAAGAAGGGTGGCAAACCAACTTTTAAGGAGTGTTTTTGGCTTGGGTTGGTCAAAGACCCTCTTTTGTCTGTTCCTTGGGCCCAGATGAGATAATTTCCTTCTGCCAAGGCCTTGTTATATTGGAACATAAAATCACCTGTCGAGTTAGCAGTTGTTTCTGCCACAGATGGTTGTTCCCCTTCTCTTTGGATATAAATTTTAACAAGGAGTTCGGGTAAGGTTTTTCCTCTGATAGGCAAAGGATCTCCTTCTCTGATCCTTGAAGGTATCTCGGTGATGGTAATATCTCCACTGGCCAGAAACTCGAAGTCGGTAAAAGCCGAAGTAAAATTACCTGCCTTATCAAACGCCTTAACCTCCAATGAATATTCACCTGGGAAAAGGGGAGGCGAACATTGATAAGGGGGCACATCCTCGGGTGAAACGGTATCATATAATTCTTCGTTCAATATAATCTCATAACGATCCAGACCCGAACCCTTGTCGGTTGTCTCGAAAATAAACCTGTCATCTTCAACCACTACTTCAAAAGGTTCCGGAGGATCCGTATCAAGCAGTTCTGCTTCCGGCTCCGGTGGGAGGTCCGATGGCTCAACTTCTGCTACCCTAATATTGTATTGAGCGCCGGAAGCAGAGGTTAAAATGTCGGTACCCTTTCCGTCGTGAGCAAGTACGGCGCTTTTCGTAAAACTAAGTATTACACTACCAGCAGCTTTTGCGCGAAAACTAATTGTCAGAATTCTTCCGCTTGATCCCTGAAAGCCTGGGTCAAACGTCACTCCTTCAAAAATTATTTGACCCGTGGTATTTAAAAAATTTGGTTGCTGCACCCAGAAACTAACAATAGAATCTGTTTGCGGCAAAGAAACAACCGCAAGATTTTGCTGAGTAAAAGATATTGTCCCGGAGTAAGCATTTACCGGCTGTCCAGGGCTGGAAACTAAAACACTTACCTGGAATGTCTGCCCTACATTATAGGAACCGGAAGATGGCGACAAATAAAGCGTCGCTGCATCTATGGTTACGGGCAGCGCTAAACCAATAACAAACAATAAGCTAATTAATCCCTTTTCCTTAAAATTTTCCATATTATACAAATAATCATTGACCCTAATATTATTATAATCCAAATCCACCAATTATCATGCCACCTCACAGGATGCTGCGATTCTATTGTTTCAATCCTTTCATTGCCTGCCCTGTCAACTGCTTTAACATAAATATAACTTCTTAAGGCCTGATCTTGCAAAAGATAGGGACTTTCTGCTCTCTGCCATTTTGTTTCTTGTATTCCATTCCTTACTTCTTGAATCTCATAGTGACTAATGCCGCTTTGTTTATCCGTAGCAGAAAAGACCAAAAAATATTTACCCTCAAACATATCAGGGTGCTGCGCTATTTCCGGAGTAAATGGTTCGGGCGCTATTGTATCTGGAAAAGTTTCTATTGGTACCACTTCTATATCCCGTGATGCTTGAAGCTTGAAATTTGAAGCTTGAAAATCTGCCGGCGTTCCTAAACCATCGTTAAGAAGCACTTGAGCTTCCTCTATAGTAAATTCTCCTTGCCCAACATCTTTTGTTCTCATAATAACTTCTAAAATTTTACCTGGTTTTGGTTCCTCGTAAGGACCGAGTATTCCTATAAATCCTCCGGGCACTATCCCGGCGAAAGCGATTTTTCCATTTTGCAAAGCTGGCTTTTCCACCCAAAGCGTCAAGATAGAGCTTCCATCCCGTATTTCAACAACCTCCACAAGGTCTTCCGGAAAAGACAATTTCGCGGCTACTGCATTTATCTCCTCACCCACTGGATCAAGCATCAAGCTAGCCTGAAATTCTTGCCCTACGCCAACTTCTTGTATTTTTGGTTCAAAAAACAACTCCGCCGCATATACTGTACCACCAATGTAAAATACGGAAATCAAAACGCAGAATAAAGATGTAAAATATAAATATCTCATATTAGCCTGTCCAGTAGTAGGCCGTTATCGAGAAATCCGTTAGATTAATCGCTTCGTCGCAGTTTAACTTTTCGCACTCTGTTTCTTTCATCGCCGAGCTCAAGGATTTGTGGTACCAATAAGCGGCAATAGAAAAGTCCACCAAATTAACTCGGCAGTCAT
>LJNE01000010.1 GCA_001303125.1 Parcubacteria bacterium DG_74_1
GCAATTTTAAAAGAGTCAAGAATGGTATTTTCAAAATCTTCAGAAAAAACTCCGGTAAATTCATTCCTCTTTAAAAGCTTGAGGTGGGCCTCAATATTTTTTTTGATTCCGTTTAAGTTTAAAAGGGCTCGAGAAAATATAAAATTTAATTTGGGATTGTCTGAAACCAAATAATAGAAGAGGGCCGAAGAGCTAATTTTGGGAAGTTTTTTTCTCCTAGCCAATTTAATTGATTTCCAGGTAGCTCTCGCCACTTCAAAACTCAGAAACTCCGCCAAATTATACCCCCCAGGGTTTTTTATAACTTCGCTAATCTTTGCTTTTAGTTTTGGTTTTTTTAATCTTGAATTCAAAAAAGATTCCAAAACCCAGTTGAATAAACCAAGAACTAAAAAAATAATTACGAAGCCGAGAAAACTTTTTTGGGCTTTGTGGATAAAGTTATCTGTGAAAAAACCTGAGAGAAAAATTAAAAAAAGAAAAATAGACAAAACTAAAAAAATTTTTTTAAAAAGACTGGCAAATCTAAAAATCGGATACTGACTATATCTAACTGCCTGAGAAATCTCAGCTTTTTTTAAGTCAAAGTTAAAATTCATTGTTCATTAAAAAATAATTTTAATTCCAAATACTAAACCGGCAATCAAAAGGACTGGCAAAATTAGCCAGCCAAAAAAAACAATTATACCGGCGAAAATTATAAAAATTTCTGCCAAAACTCCGAAAATTATTAGGAAAATCCTTAAGATAGCACCTAACACTCGGAGGATCAAATTAGAAAAAAAGATTTCTAAACGCTTCCCGATATAAAGTCCACGAGGATAAGTCCAGCTATATTTGTGCCAGGGAGAAAAAAGGGTTCTCAAAAGCAAAGTAATGGAAAAATAATTTACGCCGAACCTCAAGAAGTTTTTCCAAGCTGTCAGAATTTTTTTCGGCGCCTCTAAAAAGTGCCAAGAAAGATATTCTAAGAAAATACTTTGCATTATTTCTTTATATTATATCACTTTTGGAGAATATTATCCAATTCTTCAAGAGTATCTGAGGGAATAATCGGTCGCTCGCCTATTGGAGTGCGGCCAGGATAACGCCAGGCAGAAATTATCTTAATTCCCTTGGGTTTTTTAAGGACAACATACATTACCCAAGCCTCGGTTGGATTTTTCTTGGTACCGGTAAGTTGCATAGCAGCAATAGTGCCCTCGGCTATCCCCTCTTCTATTCTGTCGGGCTTGCGGAAAATTTTCAGAACTCTCTTTTCGGAAAAACGGTACTGCCGCATTTTCACCTTTGAATGCTGCGTCCAATAAACTTTTTCAGTATCTTTCGGCAATTTTAAAAGCATCAAAAAATAATCACTTTAATATTGTTTCCAAAATTTTATTTTTGTCCTTTGGGTATTCTATTAGATTCGGTAATTATTAATGATTTTATTTAAAAAATTCGTTCTGAAATTAAATTCTTCTGGATTGTTAAGTCTTAGTTGACTGCCACACATGTCAGCGATTGACAATAAAATTAACTCCAGAAAAATATCAGGGTACTTCTCTTTGAACTCTTCGGTTTTCTTTTCAGGGTTTTCCCCGGGATAATTTAATATATCATGGAAAAAACCGTGATGCCTAACTAGTTTGATAACAAATTCTCGCCCATCTTCTGATAAATCAAAGTTCGGCAAAATCCTTTTGAGTTTTATTACTCCCGCTTCCTCGTGCCCCAAACATTCGGTAGTATCTTTTTCTTTTTTATAAGTTTCTCTCTTTCCGATATCATGGAGAAGAGCGGCTAAAAATAAAAGTTCTTTCCTCGAATGAGTATCTATTTTTTTATCTAAATAAACTTTAATTTCGTCTTTCAGTTTTTTAATTAATTCCTCCAGTTCTCTAAGAACTGAGATGGTATGATTTAATACGTTGTCATTGTTGTGCCAGGGATTATTCTCAACGAGCTCTTCTAACTTGTAAAAATCAGGGAGGACTTTTTCAAGTTCCCTGTTCTGTATTCTTTCTATGGTTAATTCCGATATTTTTATTTGCTGCACGTTTATCTAATTTCGTTAGAATTTATCGTAAGAAATAATTTCTTCTAAGCTTTTTCTTATTTTAGGCCTCCCCTTTCCGTTTCCAGCCGGAAAACCAAGAGGCATCAAAAATGTCAGTTTATAGTCTTCAGGAATTGCTAAAACTTTTTTTACTTTTTCTTGAGAAAAAGCGCCGATCCAACAAGTCCCCAGTCCTTCTTCGGTGGCCTGCAGGGTCATATGGTCTACGGCAACTGCCAGATTTACAATATAATCAGGAATTCCCGAAGATAAAACATCATCGGGATTAAGACCAACGGCAGCAATTATTACCGGAGCTTCGGCGACAAAACTTTGACCAGCAGCTTCAGCCACTTCTTTCCGTTTTTCAGCGTCTTTTACTACTATGAATTTCCATTCCTGGGTATTGTGAGCTGAAGGGGCTAATCTGGCAGCTTCCAATACTCTCTTTAATTTTTCTTCTGGCACCGGCTCTGCCTTATAACTTCGACAGCTGTATCTATTTTTAATTGCTTCGGCAACATTCATATTATACCCTTAACATTTTATCACGTTTTTGTTCAGAAAAACAAGGAACGCGACCCCTAAGTATTGGAATTAGAGTCGCGCCCTATACCCTCATGGGCTTTTCAGCCTCCTCATGAGCAGCTCTCGCTGCTTGGCGGCCGTATTTTTTGACGAGTTCAATCTTCTGGCTCAAAGGGTACTCTCCGACAGGTTCATATCCTTTTATTTTGAACTTTACGAGAGTCCAAAACTCGTCACCCGGCTCAGCTTCGTAATATGCAGTATAACTGAGCTTGAAAGGCCCTCTTACGAAGTTGAGCTCTCTTACCCAAGTCTTCTTTCCTTCTTTCAATAGCTCACCTCCTTTACTACCTAAATTATATAATAATTATCAAAAAAGTCAATACTACTTGAATAAGTTAGTGATTAAACGATGGTATCTCAAGCGAGGGCGGTCCCTCCAGGCACGATAAAATTTTTCTTGCCAATTTTTTTTCCAAAAAGACATCTCCGGCAAAAATAAAAACCCGTCTTTGTAGCCGAGCCAGCGAGTCTTAAATTGAGAATGAAGAAGGGCGATTTGAGCACAAAGCAGGGTTGATTCCTGGTTTTCTGTCGTAGTCTTAGTCAGGAAACTTCTAAGACAGACTTCTTCCTTGCAAATTTTTCTAACAAGGGTAGGGAAAACTTCTATCAGGTTTATGTCTAAAATAAAGCCCTCTTTTTCTAACTTTTTGACAATTTCTCTGGCAAAATCAGATAATTTGAAAATCAAAGCCGGCGGCAGAGGATTCACTCTTTCTCTCCTAAAAATACTGGTAGACAAAAACTTCTCATAGAGTCGCATCATCCCTTTGCCCCTGCCCTGAGTCAGTGGCGCGTCAATGGCAATAGTCCTCGTTTCCTTCAAAAAGGGCTTGATCGTTTTTAAAAGGTCTCTGCCAAAAATATCTTGCAACAAAACCGGTTTTTTATTGTCTAAAATACAAAGGCCGGTTGTTTTCTTTTCTTTCCATCCTAAATCAATGCCGATAAAAAATATCCTTTTACTTGACATTTCAGTTTAAATCTTAAAAATTTCACCTTCGTTTATTTTGTTTCACTAACATTTCTCTTGGCTTTTTAAGCTTGGTAGTCGATGAGATTGGTCTTCCGTCTTCACCCAAAACAAATCTTATTTTGACAACTTTTATCGGCTCTTTACCGACTCTCCGTCGTTTCTTGTTAATTAATAAAGCGGTCTTATAAGTTTCTGGAGAGACCACAATATAGTCGAAATTTCTTTTTAGGGTAGGGCCGAATTTATCCTCTATTCTTATAATTTTAGGCAGAACTTTAAACCCTTCTTTGATAAAATCTGTTAATACTTCTTTCCTCTGCTTAAAATCATTAACTTTTCTTTTTTTAAGCTTTCTGGCAAAAGTATCCGAAGTTAGACCAATAGTCGTCTGCCCCAATTTAAAAGCCCGCTTTAATAGGGCTTTGTGTCCCCGGTGAAGTATTTCAAATGTTCCACCTACTATCACTTTCTTCTTTTTTATCCTATTAGAAGTTTTGGATAAAAATTTTTTTTGCATTTCATTAAATATTATATTTTGAATTTAAGAATCTTTCAATGGGCAAATAATCAGTATCCAGTCCGAAAATACAAGACAATGTTTGACTAATACAAAATACGGAGTAGAATAAAGGTATGAAATCTAAAATATTTTTTTTCTTACTATTGTTGCTTTTTCTCTTTTCACCTGCTATCGCAAAAGGAGCTAAAATATCGCAAGAGCAAATACTCCAAAGAGTTGAAATAATCCAGCAGGAAATGAAACTTCTCAAATCGTTGCTTTCGGGCATGCAAGCCGCTAATCAGGGAGCAAGAATTAGTGCCCGATCGTATCTGGCAGTAAACCTTTCTGATAATTCTATCTTACTGAAACAAAACATCAACCGGCGCTATCCTATAGCTTCAATCACTAAGCTAATGACAGCCGTCATTGCTTTTGAAGAACTTGATCTCGACCAAAAAATAACCCTGACAAAAGAAATGCTTGAACCAGACGGATACAGTCCGTCTCTTTATTTAGGCCTCAGCATCGATGCGGAAGAGCTTGTCAAGGCAAGTCTTATTCAATCCACTAATGATGCGGCCGAAGCGTTAAGCTATTTTATGAAAAAGGACAAGTTTGTAGCTCTTATGAATCAGAAGGCCAAAGAACTTAAGATGACAAATACTGTGTTTTATGACCCCCACGGATTAAACCCGGATAACCAATCTACCGTCCAAGACCTTACTAAACTTCTAATATATATTTATAAAAATCATCCGGAAATCTTGGATATCACCCGGAATAATAATTTCTGGCTTCCTGATTCAACCGGAAGATTGCTTAAATTCCGGAATTTGAATAGTTTTTACCCCCTGTCAAGCTTTATAGGCGGAAAAGTTGGTTATTTATTTGAAGCCCGACAAACATTCGCCTCACTATTTAATATAAAAGGCGATACGGTAGCTGTTGTTATTCTTTATTCTGATAATCATCGGGCTGATATTTTCGCTATTCTCAAAAGCTCAAAACAGTCTCTCAGCTCCCGATAACGCTAATTATCACTCTCCTCGTTCTGGGTCCGTCAAATTCTGCCAAGAGAATTTGCTGCCAAGTTCCTCGGACTATTCGACCGTCTTCAACTGGTAGAATTCTTGCCTGCCCAACCAAACCGGAAAGAATATGAGAATCGGCGTTATCATCTATCCGGTTGTGACGAAAATCAAAACCGGAAATCAGCTTCTTTAGAACATCCAGCCAATCTTTTTTCAGACCCTCTTCATTTTCGGTCAGTAAAAGAGCGGCTGTGGAATGCGGCAGAAAAACCAGTACCTGGCCGTCTTTGATGCCGGCTTTTTGCACTATTTCTTCAACTCTGTCGGTAACATCAACTAATTGATACCTTTCCTGAGTTGAAACCTGGAATTGGTTTTGTTTATTCTTCATATTTTATTACCAAGGTATCTAACTTCTATAGGCCAGCGGCGCACTCGTTGAATAAGACAACTTGATTGTTATATTGGTTAATCAAGGCCTGGGTTTGAATAAGAAGATCGTTATATTGAGAAACGAGACTGTTATAGCGCTCAACTTTCTTGTTATAAGTCGCTCCCCATCTCGGCTTCATTTTTTTTATCTCTAATTCAAGGTCTCTTAAGGTAATTTCCAACTCGTTAAGTTGTGCTTGATTTACTTTAATTTCTGCTAAAATTGCTTCCGACGGCTGAGTACAGGCGGCCAAAGGTAAAGAAAAATGTTGAACAGCTAACCAGGTAACTTTTCCCTCAAACTCTCCTCGTAAAACAGCTACACCGATTTCTTGATACTGTGAACTTAAGATGTTTTCCCGATGGCCAGGGCTGTCCATCCATCCCTGAACAACCGCCTCATCATCTTTAAAATTACCCAGGGCTAAATTTTCACCAATAGCAATAAATTCATAACCGACATTCTCTACTAAACTATCTACTCCTTCCCCTGAAGGAGAAATATGCTCAAAATATTGTTTAGCTAGCATATCTTCGGCTTTCATAAGAGCGGAAGTATTAAGTTCTGAACTTTCTCTAAACGACGGCAGATCCTCTTTTTCTCTCTGAGAATTGGTCCATTGGATTATGCCGACTTGAGTTAGGAACGATTCTGGAGCCTCTTCCTCAGCTCTTAAGAGTGGTGGCGTAGCAATTTTTTTCTCGACCTCTTCAATTAAAGGAACCTTCTCTTCTGTCCATTGCTGCGGCAATCTTAGGGTTAATTTTGAATAAAAATCTAATATTTCTGACCAGAAAAAAATTATTCCAAAAATAATTAATAAAATTATGAATACTATAATTTTTTTCATTTTTTATAAAAATTCTCCTATAAGAAAAACTTCAATGATGGCCGCTAGCGCCAGTAAGGGAAATAAAAATTTCAAAAAGAAGCTCAAGGCAATATTCAGCTCTGTTTTAATGCTGACTTCTTTCTTGAAAATTCTTTCTAAAATAATCCTGCCTAATTTAAAACCTACGGCGCAAGCAAGAATTACTGCTAAAATTTCAAAAATACCGTGAGGAAGAATAAGAACGGAAATAGTTGACCAGTCATTCCTGGCTTGAGCGAAATAAAGTATAATTCCTAACATTGAACCATTGGAAAGCAAAACCAAAAAAGGAAAAATGCCGAAGATTAACCCCAGAATAACAGCCAAAAAAGCAGTAATACCGTTGTTCAAAAAAATAATCAGAAACTGGCCGAAAGACGGCATTTCAGTTATGGGTTCTAATGTTTCTCGGAGCTGCTCTAGAACTATCTCTGCATCATCAGGTGAGCTCTGGGCGGAAAAATAACCTAAAAAGATAGCGGCAACAAAAACTAAAAAAGCGACTAAAATAAACCTTCTCAGGGAAAAAATATATTCTTTTAAAGACATATATCACTTAAACCTTACTGATACTTCCAGTGCGTCGTCATGTTCTGGAAGACCTGAAGGATTATCTTTTTGTAAGATTAAATATCCCTGGCGCGAAAAATCTTTCTCGTCCGCATCCGCAAAAACCGGACTTTCAAATACAAGTACTGCCTCAAACGGCACATAGTCAGTTGTCATCCAGTCCTCTTGCGCTCGAGCAAGGGCCTCAGCAATTATTAAACCGTCCCAATTAGTGAGCAAAACCGGGAAATCAGCTTCAAAAAACCAAGAACCCCGGGCTTTACCAGTAACTACTAAAGGAGACTCTATTATATCTCCATCTTGAGGAGAAAAGAGCTTGATTAGGTCCGTTTGTCCTCTGGTGGTTGTCCAAGCTTTATCCTTTGTGCTGTAAATTAAAACAAAAATCGTTGTTCCTAAAAATAAAATAACGGCTATGAGAATTAATATTTTTTTCTTCATTCGGTGGTTTTGCCGTCAAATTCCGCTTCATTAGCTTCGGCTTCTTCTTTAGTGACACGTACAATACCGTCTTTATGGTGAGCCGGAGAATAAATCGTATAAAGTTTTAGTTTCTCGGTTCCTGAAACATTAACCACGTTATGCTGAGCACCGGCTGGCACAACTATCGCCGAACCATCTGAAACTTCGTATTCGTTTCCATCGATAATAACCTTCCCTTGGCCCGATTCAAATCTAAAAAACTGGTCATTATCCGGATGAACCTCCATGCCAATTTCTTCATTAGGCCTCAAGCTCATCAAGACCAATTGAGAATGTTTGCTGGTATATAAAACTTTACGGAAATTCTCATTCTCTAATGTTGCTTTTTCAATGTTTTCACTGTAACCTTTCATATTGCATTAGAACAAATAAATTTTAAATTTTATAATTCGACCGTTTATATAAATTTATTATAGCAAAAATTATTATAAGCCGAATTTAAAATCGTTGGGGCTAAAAATTTGCTACTCTTTTTAGCCACTGGCCGTATTTACAATCTGAACTGTGCGGTGGCGGGGCTGCCTCTCTTAAAAGTAAAACTGCCTCTTTAAAAAGGCCTGGAACATCTGAAGGATTTGTTTCTATCTCATGGAGTTCTTTTCTAAAAGGCAGCCTGTCGCCAAAGCCGTTATTTTTATCAACTATATAAAAAGCCAAATAGCCCTTTCCGGGAGTTAGAAAACCGTTCTTCTCCAGGAGATAAGTGTAAACATCCATTTGTAACTGAAAACGGTCGTAGATATTGGCTACCTGACTACCGGTAGATTTGTAGTCCATCGGCGCTAGTTTGCCGCCTTCAAACTCTAAAATATCATCAACTGCACCAAAAAGAGAAGCCTTAAGCTCTGGATCGTAAAACCTTATCCCTGCGAAATTATTTCGCCATTGATTTAATAAATCTTGATTCGGAAAAAGTTTGGCCGGGATATTATGGGCTAAAATCAAAGGATGAACTTCTCCTCTGGCACGGTAACTATCAAACTCTTGCTTTAAAAGGATATCTACTGCCTGGTTAAGGGCATAAGGATAGGACGGAGGTCTTTTAATACCCTGCCGCTTCTCCAACCAAAAACAATGCGGACATTCCAAATACAAGTCCAAAGAAGTCGGCGAAAGTTGGATTGGCTGATTATTACTCACTATTCTATATTAATTAAGGCCTAGTTCTTGGTCAATCCCCTGCATCGCCTCAAGGCCTATCTCAATAAATTCTTCTAGTTTTAAATTAAGCAGTTCTTGGCATTTTTTGATAATTTCTCTGTTAGCTCCTCGGGCAAATGATTTTTCTCTAAAACGGTTTAGAACGTTTTCTGCTGTTAAGTCCTTTATTTTCTTAGATGGTAAAACCAAAGTGGCAGCTACTATCAAGCCGGTAAGTGGATCTACCACAAAGAGGGCTTTTTCCAATAAGGTTCTGGGTAATATGCCATGAGCTTCATTGTGAATTTTTACTGCTTGGCAAATATCTTTGTCTAAACCAACCTCTTCCAGCATTTTAGCGCCGACTAATGAATGCTGCGAAAGATCTTCTTTAACTTTTTCGTAATCAATATCATGCAAGAGTCCGACTAAGGACCATTTTTCTGGATTTTCCCCAAAGTGCCGGGCTAGAGCCCGCATTATCGCTTCCACAGCCAAACTATGCTTAATTAAGTTTTGATTCTGGATATTTTGCTTTAAGAGCTCAAATGCTTGTTCTCTTGTCATTTTTCTATTCTACCAGAAAGTCACTGAATTAGCGACCGGTTTAAAACCCTTTCGATAAAAAAACTCCTGGGGTTTTTACCGAGAGCTTCCTAAAGGGGAAGCGCGGCTTTTCAGGGCCGCGCCGGAGGACAGACGAGGGAAAGTTGGAAAGTAGCTTCTTGGCGGGTAAAAAATTCCGGATATCTCGGTTTTCCGTCTTGATCGCGAAAAATGCAGAAAGGCTGAGGTACTCTGCAGGTACACTCGTTCTTACGGCCACTGTATAGGCAATACTGCCGATGGTCGTCCTTGTCTTCGATCAAGAGAAAATCGCAAACGCCCAGATCAATTTTGAAGATCTTCTGAAGATTAAAGAATAATTGATTTCTGGCTATGGGAATGTCCCATTCCGAGATCTCTGGAAGTAATTCCAGTAATTTTTTGTGTGTTTTTTCCACTGTCGGACACACTTTTAAATCGTCGACCCAACCATTATCACTGACCTTCGCTATTGCCTTTTCTACTCTCTTCCTCAAATTTTGTACCTCCTTAATGTACTGTATCCCGGCATGTTGAATTTACCGAGATTATTAGATTATATTGCCTTCGAGAATCTCCGTCAATAGAGTTTATCCACAAAAAACCGCCCGGTTGGCAGTTGCTTAGTTCCGGGCTGGCTAAATTTTATTTACTTTTCTTCTAGTTTTTGGGGAACAATAAAGAGAGCAGCTATATAGGCGATTATTCCAGGCATAATTCCGGTAGCCAAGATTATGAATACAAAAATCAATCTTAAAACAGTCGGATCAATATCAAAATATTCGCCGATTCCGCCAATTACCCCACCGAATATTTTATTTTCTCTACTCCGGTAAAGTCTTTTCATATTATTCAATCTTTACAAAACATATATATTAAGGACCATGGTAGCTTATTTAAAGGCCCTAAGTCATAATTAACTTCAAATCAATTTTTTGTCAAATAAAAAACCCTTAGAGGGCATTGATCTTTTAAAAAGAAGCTGTCTTATTTTTTCAAATTGACCAGAATTGCTCTTCTTTACGGAATAGCTGAAGGACTTTAAGGACAATCAGCATAGCAATGGCGTAGCCTACTATGGCGGAAATCGTGGACATTTCTACCAAAAGGCCTGAGAAATAGACGTCATCGAAAATAAAATTGAAGGGCGAAATTAAAACATCACTGTATTTGTAAAGAACATTAACGACCAAAGTTTCGGGGTTAGCTCCCAAAAACTTAAGCAACAGTCTTGCAAACAAAAAGGCCTGTAAAAATATAAAAAATTTTGAAACTAGGGACAAAAATACAGAATAGGCCTTAGATAAAATTGTCATGATTGACTTCATATTTCTTTTTTAAATTATTACATTTTTAAAAAAGCTTGTCCAGAGTGCAAGCTATTGACATAATTTAGGGGCGGCGTATAATACCCGTAGACGATAAGTCAGCGTAGCTTAAATAAGTTTTAAGTTTCCAATTTAAAGCGTAGATAAGTGCAGCGACTTAAAGTTTCAAGGTCGCTTTTTATTCAAATAAAATAGATGTAAAATGGCTTTCGATTCAGACAGAGGTTTTAGACCTCGTGAAACCGTCAAGGGCAATTGGAAATGCTCTGAGTGCGGAGCTGAAATAACCGAGCTTCCTTTTGAACCAGCACCAGACAGACCTATTTATTGTAAGGAATGCTGGCAAAAAAGGAGACAGCAAAGAAATTTCAGCAGATAATCTTAAAACAAAAAACCGCCTTCTGGTGGTTTTTTGTTCCTATAAATTTTCTCTTTAGTCTTTTGTCTGTTTTTTCTCTTTGCCTCGGCGGCGTTCCATTTCCCTGACCTGCTTTTCATTAAAGCCGAAGTGATGGGCTACTTCGTGCCAAACAACATTTCTGACCAATTTTTTAATCGCTTCGGGTGTTCTAGCAAATCTTTCAATCGATTCCTGGAAAATAGTAATTTTATCGGGCAACATCATGCCAAACCCCCGACCATAAGCGGTTTTGGGTACTCCTTCGTAAAGTCCGAGTAAAGAACCGGAATACCTTATACCAACTTTTTTTAACTGTTCGGCGCTCGGCCTTTGTTCGATACAAAGAGCGCAGTTATCTATTTTCTGACGAATTTCTTTAGGCAGCTCCAAAATGGATTCTTTAACTAATTTCTCGAATACTAAATTTTCCATAAAAGGAAGAGTTGATTAGTTTTTCTTATCCACCATACTTAATTTCAAAATCCTCAAATTCACCTTTAAATTCCTGCCAGTCAATCTGCAAGCCATCAACTCTGGCTGAGTCCGGACCTTTCCTTGCCCAATCAACCAGTTTCTCCAATTTTTCTCTTTCTCCTTCGGCTAGTATCTCTACTCGGCCGTCGGTTAAATTTCTCACCCAGCCAAAAAGACCAAGCTCCTCGGCCTTATTTTTAGTCTGCGACCTAAAGAAAACTCCTTGCACTGAGCCGGAAACAAAAATTCGGATCCTGGATTTCTCGGACATAGTTCAGGTATGATTTAGAGGCCAAAAAAAGATTGAATAGCAGAAACTATACTGGAAGTCAAGGCAGTAAATTCCGGACCAAGAAAATGAGCTGCCAGTATTAAAACCACAATTACAAATAAAAAATCAATAAAATACATAATAAATTTTATCTTTCAATTTTGTGGGCGTATCCCGATTTGAACGGGAGACCTTTGCAATGTGAATGCAACGCTCTAACCAGCTGAGCTATACGCCCTTATAGCAAAGCTATTAAATTTAAAATAGCAAATTTTTGCGATATTGCAACCTAAAAGGAGGTGTCGAAGCGCCCCCTTTTAGCTTTAATTAATTTTTTGATCTTTACGTCTTTTGCTGAAAGAATTCTTTAGCTTTTGCTTGAGCAATTCTTAATTGAAGCATTTTATTTGACTTATAAATCTGGTACTGTTTTTTTCTTATATCAAGCCACTCCTCAAATTTGAGAATGCGTGATTTTAAAAGCCAAATAATTAATAAGGTTATCAGTAAAGGAAGGAAGAATGAGTCGGAAAATAAATTATTTGTCAAGCCAGTAGGAGCTTCTGTAGCTGTCCCGGCTACGGCTGTCCTTGAGACAGAAACCTTAGCATTATCCCAACGAGAAGTATCACCGCTGGAAACCAAAACGGTATTAGTTAATTCAGTCCGACCAAAAGTAAAGCTTCCTGCTCCGGCGACATCTGCTCGAAAGCTAATTGCTTTTCTCTCGCCAGCTGCTAAGTCACCGATATTAAGACCGGTAATAATATTTCCTGAGGTCAAGACATTATCAACCCTCAGGTCACCTCGATAAATCAAGCCTCTCGGCAGGGTATCTTTTACAACAATGTCGTAAAGAGAATCTCTTCCCGCTTGTACCACTATCATGAAAGTAAGTCTTTCACCGGGTTGGGCATAAACTGATTCGGAAAAAGCCGTTCCTCGGGAAAGATTTTTGACGCTTTTCCCAATAGCAAATCCAGGAGAAACATCAGTATCAACGTTCACTCTAACAGAATCTGAAACAGAACCTTCAGAATTGGTACAAGTAAGAGTGTAAGTTCTTGAAGAAGTTAATCTGCCGGTTGACTGAGAGCCTGACAAAGCCTTTGTTCCAGACCAGGCACCGGAAGCATAGCAAGAATCAGCATCGCTTGAGTCCCAGGTTAAAGTGGCTGAACTATTGTAAGAAATACGAATGGGTCCATCAGAACCGTTAGCCTCAATATCAACAAGAGGTTCAGAGTCGGAAGTAGTGGTAAAATATTTGTCTTCTCCATACCTAGTGCCGGCGCTACTACGAGCTACTGTCCGGTAATGATAGGTTCTTGAAGGAAGAAGACCAGAAACGGTAATACAGTAAACCCCCGGCTGGGTCAAAACTTCCTCTGATGTTTTTTGGCCGTAAGACTTTGTCCGACCATATTGAAACCAAACAGAAGTTGTTTTGTCTCCAATCAAATCAGTTAATTCTCCAACAAGGGTTACCGTAGTTTCATTTACCGTAGTTTTAGAAGGACAACTTTCAGCTAAAACAAAACTTGGTAGAAGAAAACTGCCAACCAGGCCGACCAGAAGTCCGGAAACCAACAGAGGTCTCAGAATTAAATTTTTTTTCTTTTTTTCCCAAATCATAATAGTAATTTGTTTAACTTTAATAGCTAATAACATTTTTATTTTTTCAGCTCTGCCTCCACGGCAATTCTTCTGGTACCGGTTTCTGGAGGCCAACAGCTTATTAATAATAGCACACTTTTATTATCTGTCAAGGAATCTTGAGGAATTTCCTCTCCCCTTTCCAGAAAAAACTTACGGGTCACTCTATATTCATATTTTCTATTGTTAAAAAAAACATAAATTTCATCCTCTTCTACTAATTCATCTATGTGCACAAACACCCAGTAATATTTTATCTTAGGGTAGCTAGGAGGGGCCGAATGACCCAAAACAATAGTTTGACCGGATTGTCCCGGCAAAACGGAGTCGGCAAAATGAACCACACCGAGATCCAGCCCTTTTTTAATCTCGTTTATCTCATTACTATCAACAAAAACTAGAGGAGCCGTAACTTCAATTTTAGGAATCTCTACACTGTTTTCTTTTTCGGAATATTCGTAGTTTTCAGAGCCGTTAAAATTATCTTGAATTTGTTGTTCGCTTTGTCTAAAAAAACCTGAAAAAAACTCAGAAATCACACGATAATTAAAAATCCAAGAAACCTCATTCCAGTTAAAAATTATAAGAGTTAATAAAAATAAGGAAATAAAATACTTCCAGAGTTTTTTGACTTCCATTAAATCATGAAGTTTTGGGGATTAACGAGCTCAATCATTACCATTTTGTCCAAAAAGACCAAAATGAACCACAAAACAGAAAAACTAACCGCCTTTAAAACAGCGTCTCGGTAGTCAATTGTAAATCTGCGATAGATGAAAACATCGTAAAAAACGGTAATAAACAAAGTAATAATAATCAAGATCAAAGAACCGTAAATAATTCCTTGAATCAAATCATAATAATCGCTTACCATGAATTGAAATAAAGCAAAGGCAGGAGTTTTTGGAGTTTTGTCTGTAGCGGCAAGGGTAGCCGCTTCCTCTTTCTCTTCATCAGACACAGCCATACCTTCAGGTTCTTCATCCGAAACGATCGGTGTCTCGGGCCCTTCTTTTCCCTCTTCTCCTGCAATTTCAACACCTTCCTCTTCCACCGTTTCTGTCTCTCCAGGCGTTACGGGAAGGGCTTGAACTATTTCTTCTTCTGGAGCCTCCGAAATTATTGTTTTTTGGGTCCCAAAAAATTGAACAACTAACGTGGTCTCTTTACCCTGAAAATTATCTCTTAGCACCGCGATCCCCATCTCCTGGAAATCCGGATTCAAGATATTTTTCTTATGAGAACCTGAATCCATCCACGCTGAATGAACTTGGTCTGATTCTACAAAACCGATGGCTAAATTTTCTCCGGCCATTCGGTAGCCGTAGCCGCTTATGTCTAGCCAGTACCAAGGCGTAATTCCCTCCGGACTATAATGAGCAAAGTAGCCGTTTTTCATCATATGTTTTGCTTTCAAATAGGCGGCTGCATCCAGTACCTGATTTCCGTTCAGAGGCTTAAGACCGAGTTGTTTTCTGGCCGAATTGGCGAGTTCAAAAAGGCCGGTTTTTGTCACGTCGGCAAAGAAGCTCGTCTCGGGAAAATAAAAGAGAAAAGGGACAATGACAAGCTTCAAAATTAATAAAGCAAGACCGTAATAAACCAGAAAATCACCGTTCAAAAGCCTGGGACGGTATTGATTAATCTTGCAAGGAATAAGTATTAATTTTATTTTATAAAGAAAATCTTTAACCATATTCCGCCTTTATTATACCAAAAAAGTTAAAAAAAGTAAACCCCGTTAGAAAAAATCAGGGTGCCCTTTTGCGCCTTTTCAGAAAAAAATGTAAAATTAAGTTAATGCGGGTACTTGAATTTCATTTTAATCCTAAATTGAGGCCGGGTTTAATCTTTGATAGTTTTTGCTATGAGCCGGGAAACGTCTACGAGAGAAGAATGGGAAACTTATATCTGACGGGTGCCTTAAGAAATATTCTACCGCAAAATGTTAACTTTTTAGATAAGTTGGCCAAAGTCATTCAAAAAGAGTACTACCGATCAAGTATTATTAAACCGGAAAAAGCTTTAAAAGAGAGTTTAAAAGAAGCCAATGAATTCTTGGAACAAATTGCTAAAAAGGGAGATGTTAGTTGGCTGGGTAACTTAAGCTTTGCTGCCTTGTCCTTAAAAAATTACCAGTTAAATTTTACCAAAATCGGCGATTTAAAAATTTTTCTTTTGCGTGGCGGGAAACTTGTTGACATTGACAAGAAGTTGAAATTTGAAGAGATTCTCCCCTGGCCTTTAAAAGTATTTGGCAACATTGTTTCGGGAAAACTGGGCCAAGATGACGTTATTTTGATTTCGACCAAAGAAGTAACCGATTTTCTAAAAAAATCAAATTTATTACCCGAGATCACAAAGCTCGCACCCTTTAACGAAGAGGGACTAAAACAAATCTTTGATAAAAAAAAGGAGGATGTTCTGAAAATTTCCGGAATCTGCCTAGCACTAATTCTAAGTGAAGAAGTGAAAGCGGGTGAGACCGCTGAAACTCCGTTTCGCTTTCCCTATCAGCCAGTTTCATCAAGGACGGCAAAACAGGTTATTACCCCACAAACATATCCAAAAGAATTCAATTTAAGGGAGGCTTTTACGCCGCTGATTAATACTTTTATTAAAATTCGTGAATCATTATTTGCTCGCTTCAAAGAGTTAATCAAGAAGCCCCGCCTCCGGCCGCCGACTGAGTACCTAAAAGAAAAAAGAGAATTCCCAAAATTAAGAGTTCCTAAGCTATCTATCCCAAGGTTATCTATTAAATTTCCGCTAAAACGCAGGGCGTTAATTTTAATCCTGGCCCTGATTCTCCTCTTGTGCGTGGGTTTCTTTATTGCTCAATTCAAAGAAGAGAAAGAGTTAAAAGAATACCAGAATACGCTACAAGAAATCCAGGAAAAATTTAATCAAGCCGAAACTCTTTTGGTTTTAGAAACACCACAAACAGAAGAAGAGGCAAATTTATTACTTAGGGAAAGCTGGAAGGAAATTTCTCCGCTGTCGGAAATCGCCCCTCGTTTACCAAAAGACTTTCAAAACGAGGTTTCTTCCTTGAAAGAAAGAATTTCTGAAATTCTTTTCGAGTTGAATAAAATGGAAACTATTGAGGAGCCGGAATTATTTCTCGACTTCAACCATCGTGGGTTTACTCCTCACAGAATACTTTCTTTTGAAGATGAGTTTTATTTTTTCAGTCCCTATTCCCAAAATTTATTTAAGATAGACAGTAATAATCGAAGCCAGCTTATTGAAGTCGCCAGGACGTTCAATTTTGCTTTTCCCGTTGATGAGGTAATTCTGTTTTTTTCAAAACCGGATCAGCTCACTATTCTAAGCGCCGAAAGACTATTCTCCGGTACGCTGGAGAAGCCGTATGAAGACTTTAGTCTTGACAGCCTTTCTATGTTTAGAGAACATTTATATTTTTTAGACAAAAATTCTGGCGAAATAATAAGATATCCATATTTAGGAGATTTAAAATGGGGTTCTCCAGAGATGTGGCTGGTTGAAAAAGAAAAGAAGGCCGTTGGAGCGAAATCTCTAGCCATTGACGGTTCAGTCTGGGTTCTGAACGAAAATGATTCTCTTAGCTTGTATCATAGAGGCAGTCTTGAAAAAGAAATCAGTTTGGAAATTTTTCCTGAGCCCGAAGATTTCAAAAAAATTTTTACTTCGCTCACCCTCCCCTATCTTTATCTTTTAGAACCTGCTCAAGGAAGAATAGTCATTCTTGATAAAGACGGAGAAATTGTTAAGCAATTCCAAAGCCAAAAATTTGATAACCTTTTTGATTTCTCAATTTCCGAAGACGGTAAAACAATCTATCTCTCAACTGGCCTGAAGGTCTATCAGATTAAACTTTAAACCTGAAAAAAAATCAGCCCCGCAGAGGCGGGGTTGATTTTTTTTCAAAACTGATATCAGTCTTATCTTTTCATCCCTTTCAAAACAAACCATATCAAAGCAGCGACTACCAGAATAACTACTAAGATAAGCCATGAAATTGGTATCTCTCTTTCCCTATTTTCTGTTTCTACTTCATCTCCAAGCTGAATGATTTCTTCATCTTCGGGTGCTAATTCATCAGGCCCTTCAGCCTCAGCTGTACCATTTTCTTCAGTTGCGTTATCAGCAACCGCACCATCTGATACACCATCTTCTGCCGCTGTAACCTCTTCACCTAAAACTGCTTGCCAGTAAGCTGAACAGTCTGCCTTAGGAAAATAATCTGATAAGTCAGGCATCGGAATGTCGAGCGTCGGACACATTATAAGATTAATCCATCTCTTGGTTGTCTTATAAACGTAGCCGGTCGGCTCATTCTCATCACAATGAGTGCCAGCATCTTCTACCCAGGGTCGTAATACTTCATCTTTATAGCGAACCTGGAATTGACTTAGGACATCCATTGTTGCCAAGTCATAAATACCTGTTATTGGCAGACTTGAACCCATATGTAGATTCAGGAATGCCTGCAGTTTTCGGACTTCATAAGGGTTATTGTCAGCTCCGTACTGGATATATTCATACAAGTATATACCACATTCTTCTACCTCTTCGCCGAGAACCACGCCTGCCGGGCCCGCATATCCTCCAGATCTGGTATATACACACGAACCATCATCTGCCGTGGCGTCGGGATTGTAATTGTAGGCCACTGGATCAGTACAACCGTAAACAGGTGGCGTCACATATTCTTGCCAGACAGCATAGACAGTGATATCACCAGTAACTACTGTTCCGGAAGTAAAGACGCTTCCCTGTCCGTCTGACTGAGTATTCCAGCCGACAAAAGTGTAACCTGTCTTTGTCGGATTGGCCGGCATAGCCCCTCCTACAGATTGACCGTCAGCAACAGTCCTTGTCGCATAGGTTGTCGTTCCGTCAATAAAGGTTACGGTGTAATAAGTGACTGAGGTCGGCTGCCAGATAGCATAGACAGTAATGTCAGCAATAACTGGCGTGGAATTAGTGAATGTATCACCACTACCATCGCTTGCAGTATTCCATTCAACAAAGTCATAACCATCTCTGGTAACCGTTGGCAAAGGATCTACGCTCTCTCCTTCCATAACCACTACATCTGTAGATGTTGGGGTTCCACCATTTCCGTCAAAGGTGACGGTGTAAGTGATAACACCGGGAATTAAACTGAAAGCAGCTGTAACTGATTTGGCTCCGTCCATCGTCAGAACACAAACAGTTGATGTGCCACTACAGTCGCCTCCCCATCCGTCAAATTTCTGGCCGCCGCCTGGTGTGGCAGTTAGGGTAACTTCCGTACCTTCTTCGTATTCTTCTTCACAGTCAAAAGCTTCATAACCACAGTTAATACCCGCCGGATCACTGGTTATCCAACCGAATCCGGTTGTACTTGCGGTTAAGTTATAGGTAGTTATTCCTCCTTCAGGAGCGTTAAACGCCACACAATAATAAGTTTCACCTAAAACAGGATTAATAATGTAATCGTAGTTGTCATAATTAAGCACGTCCTCATGACAATACATTTCAGCCGAAACATTATCTCTTGGTGTGCTCGTATCTCCTGAGAAAGCAATATATCCTTCTTGCATTACTTCACGAACCCATATTCTATCACCGCTTAAGCTACTGATACTTGTGATAGCTAAACCGTTGCTATCGGTTGGCCCAAAGGTAGTCCAGGCACCGCCAGCCGGTCCAATAATGTTGTCACCAGGATTTGCCGTGCCGGCATAGGCCCATTCAAA
>LJNE01000011.1 GCA_001303125.1 Parcubacteria bacterium DG_74_1
AACGAAAGCCTGGAAAACTTTACTGTGGTACCTCCGGATAAAATCCGCTTTGGATTATTAGCGATAAAAAATGTCGGATATAATGTAGTCCAATCCATTGTCCAGGAAAGAAAAAATGCTGGCCCCTACCGTTCAATCTTTGATTTCGTCAACCGAATAAGTTCACGGGATTTGAACAAAAAATCATTGGAAAGCTTAATTAAGTCTGGTTGCTTTGATAATTTAGCCGAAAGAAATCAGCTTTTATTTAATTTGGAAAGATTATTAGAGGTCAGTCGGGAAACCCAAAAGGCAAAATCGGAAGGTCAAAGGGGTCTTTTCGACGGATTTTCACAAGCTGCCACTTTTCAATTGTCGCAGACGAAAGCAGCCACCAAGAACGAGAAATTACATTGGGAGAAGGAATTATTGGGTCTCTTTGTTACTTCCCATCCGATTGAAGATTTTAAAAAAGTCTTAGAAAAGAAGGTTTTGCCTCTATCCCGAATTACTCAAGATTTAACCGGTAAGATGGTCAGGATTGGCGGAGTGATTTCCTCTATCAAAAAAATTATCACCAAGAACGGCAAACCGATGCTTTTTACCCAATTGGAAGACGAAGATAATAAGGTTGAAGTAGTTGTTTTCCCCGGCATCATCGAAAGGAATCATGAAATATTTAAAGAAAATAAAATCGTGATGGTTAAGGGCCGAGTTGATAATCGCGATGGTGTCCCTAAAATAATTTGTGAAGAGGTTGAAGAAGTCATAGAAAGTTAAAAAGCATATGTTAAAAATAGAAGCAATTAGACATTCGCTGGCCCATACTATGGCTTATGCCGTGCAAGAGCTCTCTCCGGAGGTTAAATTTGGCATTGGTCCAGCAACTGAAAGCGGATTTTACTATGATTTTGATTTGCCTCTTTCTTTAACTCCTGAAGATCTGCCAAAAATTGAAACAAAAATGAAGCAATTAATTAAACAAGATATTAGATTTGAAAAAAGAGTAATTACAAAGGAGGAGGCAAAAAAAATATTTAAAAATCAGCTCTATAAATTAGAACTCGTCGAGGAATTAACCGAAAAAAAAGTCACCGTCTACAAAAGTGGTAAATTTGTTGATTTATGTAAGGGACCACATGTTAAATCAACAAAAGAAATTCCAGTAGACAGCTTCAAGTTAACAAAAATTGCCGGTGCTTATTGGCGAGGCTCGGAAAGAAATCAAATGCTAACAAGAATCTATGGAACAGCTTTCAAGACAAAAAAAGAATTAAACGATTTTCTTTTAAGGGAAAAAGAGGCAGAACAAAGAGACCATCGTCTTCTAGGACAAAAGTTAGATTTGTTTCTTTTTGATGAAGAAATTGGGGCCGGTTTGCCTATTTGGATGCCCAAGGGTGCTGTCTTAAGAAAAATTATTGAGAATTTTCTCTATCAGGAACTTACCAAACAAGGATATGAATGGCTGTGGTCACCTCATATCGGTAATTTAAACTTATGGAAAAAATCAGGCCATTGGGATTTCTACAAAGAAAATCTCTATTCTCCTATTAAAATAGATAATGAACAATACTTATTAAAGCCGATGAATTGTCCTTTTCATGTTAAAGTTTATAACTCCAAAATCAGAAGCTATAAGGAATTACCAGTTTATCTTGCTGAATTAGGAACAGTTTATCGCTACGAAAGATCTGGAGTTCTACACGGTCTTACCAGGGTCAGGGGCTTTACCCAAGACGATGCCCATGTAATCTGTACCCCAGACCAAATAGTCAGGGAAATTGAAAAGCTTGTTAAATATGGCCTCGATATTCTGAAAACTTTTGGTTTTAAAAATTATGATATTTATTTAGCGACCCGCCCATCAAAATACACTGGGAGCTTAAAAGATTGGCAAAAAGCAGAAAACTCTCTTAAATATGTTCTCAAAAAACTTAAATTAAAATATCAAGCTGATCCCGGCGGTGGGGTTTTTTATGGGCCGAAAATCGATATTAAGATTAAGGATGCCTTAGATAGGCCCTGGCAGTGTACTACTATCCAATTTGACTTTAATCTTCCAGAAAGATTCAAAATGGTTTACATTAACCAAAAAGGAGAGAAACGTAAACCTTACATGATTCACCGAGCCCTGCTTGGCTCAATTGAAAGGTTTATTGGAGTCCTCCTTGAACATTATGCCGGGGCTCTACCCTTGTGGCTAGCACCAGAGCAAGTTTGGGTGATTCCTATCGGTTCCCGACATGAAAAATACGCTAAAGAGATCGGTGAAAAGTTAAAAACTTCGGAGTTAAGGGTTCAGGTAAAAGACGAAAATGAAACAGTTTCTAAAAAAATCAGAGAAGGAGAAATTCAGAAAATTCCTTATTTATTGGTGGTTGGTGACAAAGAAATAAAGTCAAAATCGGTCAGGGTTCGTTCGAAAAACAAGGACTTAGGAATAATGAAACTAACAAAGTTTACAGAAGGGGTAAAGACAGGGATAGAGAAGAAGAAATAAAACATGCCCGAGTATCATGTCATTACTTTCGGTTGTGCGATGAGATAAATCTCATCTTTCAACCTTCAAGATAATGAATTACCGCATCATTACTTTCGGTTGCCAAATGAATAAGAGTGATTCGGAGAGAATCGCCACAGAACTAGAAAGCAAAGGATACCAATCAGCTTCAAAAGAAAATGAGGCTGATTTAATTTTGGTTAATATGTGCTCGGTCAGGCAGTCAGCTGTAGATAGGGTTTTCGGGCTGGCTCTGAAATTTAACAAGCTAAAAACTGAAAATCCTAAATTAAAGACTGTTTTAACCGGCTGTATTCTAAAACAAGATAAAAGAAAATTCAGAAAAATCTTTGATTCAATTTGGTCTCAGAGAAATTATTTCAATATTATTCCAGAATACAAATATAAACCCACGGCTTATATTCCTATTTCTAATGGCTGCAATAATTTTTGCACTTATTGTGTTGTCCCCCTTACCCGTGGTCCTTTGGTTTGCCGGTCACACCAAGAAATCTTGGAAGAAGTAAAAAAAGCTGTTGTCCGAGGAATAAAAGAAATTTGGCTTTTAGGTCAAAATGTGAACGACTATACCTCGCCTATGGAGTCGGCGATTAATTTTTCTCAACTACTAAAATTGACTAATGACGTTCCTGGCGATTTCCAAGTTCGATTCACCTCTCCCAACCCAAAGAATTTTTCAGATGAATTGATTGAAGTGATGGCCCAGTCCAAAAGGGTGGCCAAATATTTACATTTACCTGTTCAGTCCGGAGATAATGAGATTTTAAAAAAGATGAATCGTCCTTATACAGTAGAACAATACAAAGATCTAATTAAAAAAATAAGGGAGGAAATACCTGATATTAACTTGTCAACCGATGTTATTGTTGGCTTTCCCGGCGAGACCGAAGAACAGTTTGGAAATACTGTAAAATTGTTTAAAAGAATTAAATTTAATCTGGCTTATATCGCAAAATACTCTCCCAGGCCGGGCACAGCTGCTCTCCGTATGAAAGACAATGTTCCTCTGGAAGAAAAAAAGAGAAGAGAAAAAATCCTAAGAGAAATTGTCGTTAAAAAATGATTAAATCAAAAACTAACAATCGTAAACTAATAACTATTGTGGGGCCGACGGCTTCGGGAAAATCGGAATTGGCAGTAAAGCTGGCTAAGAAATTTAACGGTGAAGTCATCTCGGCAGATTCTCGTCAAGTATATAAAAAGATAGATATTGGAACAGGGAAAATAACGAAAAAAGAAATGAAAGGCATCCCTCATCATCTTTTAGATGTTGCTCCGCCAAAAAATAGATTTACCGTAGTCCAATATAGAAAACTGACCCTTAAAGCAATCAATAAAACATTCAAAAAGCACAAAGTCCCTATTTTATGCGGCGGAACTGGCTTTTATATTCAGGCAGTGATAGACGGTATTGTAATTCCGGAAATTCGGCCGGATTGGGAATTAAGAAAAAAGTTAGAAAAGAAATCAGTAAAAGAGCTTTATCGAACCTTAAAAAAACTCGATTCGAAAAGAGTTAAAACGATTGAAAAGAAAAATCCTAGAAGATTAATTAGGGCGATAGAAATAGCAAAAAAAATCGGCCGTGTGCCGGATTTGAAGAAAGAGCCTCTTCCTTATCCTGTGTTAATTATCGGGGTCAAAAAAAATAAAAAAGAGCTTGAGAATTTAATAAAAAAAAGGTTTTTCAAGTGGTTAAAACAGGGATTTTTAAAAGAGGTTTTGAAATTAAGAAATCCGCCAGCTGACAAAGGTCTTTCTTGGCAAAGAATTGAGGAATTTGGGATACATTATCGAACAGCCGCTCAATATTTACAGAATAAAATCACCGAGAAAGAAATGTTAGAGAAATCGATGATCGAACTCCGGAATTACGCCAAGCGACAGATGACGTGGTTTAAGCGTGACAAAAGAATCCATTGGGTAAAAAGCCAGAAAAAAGCCGAAAAATTAGCGAAAGAGTTCTTGGCGAATTAATATTGACAAAAATTTAAAAATGTAATATTATCGGGATGTTGTTCTTTTCGGTTCTATCAGGATTGCGCAAAATACTCACCAAAAGGAGGAAAAATTGAAACTAAAGTATAGTAAAGAAGAAAAAAGAGAGGAAAAAGAAAAACCTGGAAAAGCAGAAGAGATAGCAAGAGACCTGGTCAGACTAAACTTCAGCATTGACACGGAAATGGCCGCCAGGATAGAAGCCGGCATCTCTCTGGGGGTAGAAATGTCCGGGCTCAACATCCCTCGCCAAACTCATCTGGGTCCTCATTTTCAGGACTGGAAGCTTATATTCTACCTGAACGAAGAGAAGAGAGAGTATAGCTTGGGAAGGTTTATCTTACACTGTCACACCGAGGAGCTCTCCTACCATGTCGAGCTTAGAGACTTAACATCCGATTTAGTCAAAGCTATCCTGAAACGAGAAGAGATCGGAAAATTCTCGGATGCCGTAAAAGATGGAATGAGAAAAATATTGAGAGACTTTAATTCTCATTTCAATAATCGCATGAAGTCTCTTCCTTGGGAAAAGCAAGAAGTGGCTCAGGCTATAGTTACCAGGGAAATCAAAATAGCCAGACTAACCCAAGCTACCACCAGTTCGCTTACCGTTGCAAGCCGAATCCGATGGCTCGTTCCACTCCCCCTTGAGATAACTTTCGGGAAAGCATCCGTGAACAAAATCAGAGACAAGCTAGAAATGGCCCTAGGTGCGCCAAACTCAGAGACGGGCTAGAGAAGAATCTGGTAAGGCTGAAATAAACATCTTGCGCAATCCTATCGAAGAAAAGAAGGGAGACCCCCTGTGTCTCCCTTCTTTCAATTTGTATAAAAAATCAGCTAAAAAGCTGAAAATTAGTAAAAGAATTTTTCAAAAACGGATGAGGGGAGAAGGCCTTCAACTATCCATAGAACCTCTCCGTAGCGAAGTAGGACCTTCTCCCCTTCTTGTTTTTATGCCACCTGACGTAAAAGCCGAGCGCGAGTATCCGGGAAAAGTGGAATCCTGTATCCTGGTGGTAATACCTTGAGTATCAGCCTGTTTTCCTCTTCTTCTTTCGAGAGTCTTGGCTTTTCCTCAAAGCAAGGATGTAGTTGTCCCCTAATCCCCGGCAAGATAATCCCCATTTTATTAAGTAGTGGTAATTCCTCGAGGGATATCTCTCCAGTAATCTTCATTTTCACCTCCTTTTTTATTTTTTGGAAGCCATTTTCTCAACGGCTTCCATTTTCGCCTTGCAGTTGTCAAGCGTATTTATCACTCGCCTGACAAAATCTTTAGCCGATATTCCATTCGGTCTATTCTGTACTGATTCCTTTATTTTCTGCATTTTGCTCATCCACGTATCAACCTCCTCCACGGCCATGTCTATTAACTTTTGCTGGCTTTGTTTTTTCAAGGCAACCTCCTTTTTTTGAAATCAAACTATATTATATATCTTTTAATAATTTTGTCAATACCTGAGAGGCCATTTCCGGATTAGCCTTACCTTTTGTAGTTGCCATTACCTGGCCAATAAGATACTGAAAAGCATTTTCTTTGCCTTTTTTATAATCTTCAACAGCCTTAGGGTTGTTTTTTATAACTTCATTTACTATTTTCTTTAATTCTCCGGCATCGCTTATCAGCTCTAAACCTTTTTCTTTTATAATGGCAGAGGGATCTTTTCCCGTTTCAAACATATCATCTAAAACAGTCTGAGAAGTTGCAGTAGATAATATCCCTGTTACTCTTGAGGTTACGTACGTTGAGAAAGTTTTTGATTTGATTGGAAATGATCCAGAAATAGACGTAATTCCTCTCTTTTTTAGTCGACTTTGCATATCTGTAATAATATAATCTGAGGTTGCTTTAGCTAATTTTAAAAATTCATCTTTAGGCTTATTTCGAAAGTTTAACATTGTTTCTTCAAAATATTCCCCTAAATTTTTATTATAGACCAAAATTTCCGCACTTTTTTCATCTAAACCATACTCTCGGATTAATCTTTCTCTTCTTTTCAGAGGCAGTTCGGGAATCTCAGCCTTGATTTCATTTACCATATTTTGAGCAATATGTAATGGCGGTAAGTCCGGCTCAGGGAAGTAGCGGTAATCCTGAGCAAATTCTTTCTCTCGCTGACTGACGGTTAGTCCTTTTAGACTGTCCCATCCTCGGGTCTCCTGAATAACCTTATTTCCTTTATCTAAAATATCTGTTTGTCTTTTAATTTCATATTCAATAGCCTGTCCTACTGCCTTAAAGGAATTCAAGTTTTTAATTTCTACTTTTGTTCCCAGCTTATTTTTTTCTTTGCTCAAAGAAATATTTACCTCAACGCGCATCTGTCCCTTTTCCATATCGGCGTCAGAAACATCAAGATAATGCATAAGTAGATGAAATTCTTCGGCAAATTTCCTCGCCTCTCTGGCTGAATTCATATCCGGCTCGGTCGCCAATTCCATCAGGGGGACACCGGCCCGGTTGAAATTAACCAGAGAATGATCAGCGCCCAGTGGATGAACCAAACTACCGGTATCCTCCTCAAGATGCACTTCTCGGACCTTTATCTCCTTACCATAAATCTCCAGAAATCCATTTTTGCAAAGTGGTTGATATAGTTGAGAAATCTGATAACCCTTGGGTAAATCAGGGTAAAAATAATTTTTTCTATCAAAACTTGAATATTCCGGAATTTGACAATTTAAAGCCAATCCGGTTTTAATCACTTTTTTAACTGCTTCCTGGTTAATAACTGGTAAAGTCCCGGGGTGACCCAGGCAAATCGGACAAATATTAACATTAGGATTACGTTCGTCTGGATCATTAGGACACGAACAGAACATTTTACTTTTAGTCCTTAACTCAACGTGGATTTCAAGACCAATTGTTAGCTGATATTCCGCCATATTTAATCTCTATGTTTTTTGTTATATTTGTTTCTCTTTTTTCTTGGTGGTAATTCTACCGCCCTGCCATTGACCACGATAAAGATTGGTTTCTCCTTCAACCTCAAAAAACATAACATGGATAACTCTTGAGCCCATTTCCAGCTCAAAATCTTCTTCGCTGAAATTATAAATACCAGTGGTTAGTTCTCCCTTGTAGCCAGGAGCGGTTTGGCCGCCGAAAATATAGATCCCTGAACGATACAAAGTTGAACGAGGAGTAAAAAGGGCCAGAATATTTTCTGGCAGACTCAGTCTTTCAATAGTTTTCATCAAATAATAAGTTTTTGGCTTGAGCAATATTTTCTTCGGCTTTTTCTCGCTAAACCCTGCTATAAGCTTAATCTGCGGTGTTTCTCTTTCTTCTAGTCCCAGGAAGCCTTTCCCTTCAACTTCATACAACTCCCCTATCCTTATATCAAAGCCAGCCCCCTCAGGATTTTTCAACTCTCTTTCTGAAAGATTTGCAACCAATTTTTTCTCCCTAACTAATTTTAATAATTCTTTTACTCCTAAAACCATAATTTTACTATTTTTTAAAATCCCATTCTTGAAAAAATCTTTTAATATATGAATGCATATATCTCTTTCGGTCTTCAGATATTCTTTTACCTTTTTTTGTGTAGAATTTAAGATTCATCTGACTATCCAGAATAGTATGCATGGCACTGAAATTTCCTCCCCAAGGCAAAGAAGCATTTCTTGGTATACTTGGGTCCCAAAATTTCTTATTTACTCTGCCAGAATAGACAAATTGCCTCGCTATACCCAATGCTCCTAAGCTATCCATTTTGTCAGCATCGTGAAAAATCAAGCATTCTAAAGGTAGCTTCATCTTTAAAAGATCTAAATTTTCTTCATGAACCTTAATGATCTCTTTTATTAATTTAGCTTTTTTTTCTGAAACGCCAGCTTTTTTCAATATGGACCTAGCTAAACTTATAGATAAATCACTATGCTTCCTTTCCCTGTTTTCAATACCGCTTTTCAGTTTTAGGTGACCAAGGTCGTGTAACCAGGCTGCGGCAAATAATGTGTCTTTATCAACTCTTTGATTATCCTCAGTAAGTATCAAACACCACCAGAAAACTACCCTAGAGTGAGCAGCACCATGATCTGGCTCTAATTTTTTTAATAAAGGGCTAACGATTTTGATTAATTTTTTCTGCCAGCTTTTCATCCGCCAAGATTTTTTAGTTCTTTTTCAAATTCTTTTTTAAGCTCTGCTTTCATCTCTTGATGAAATTTCTCATTATAGTTTTTGACTGAATTAAAAATCATTGGACAGCTTTTATCTTCAAGGCAAAAACCGACTATTTGGCATTTGGGAACGATAAATCTATTCAAAAAACCCAAGCCCTTTTTGGTTAAAATATTTTTTATTTGGCCCACTTCTCTCAAGGAGTTTCTTCTCATCTCTTCTTCGGCCGTCGGGCAAATCCTCAAAGGATAATAGCCAGCTAAAAGATTGTATAAATCATACTCTTGCAAAATATCAAGTTTGACTGCTCTGGGGACTAAGAAAATTGCATCTCTCGGCTTAATCTTTAATTTAATCAAAGCCCGATAGTCTTCAAAGACCTCTAAACCAATTAGGAGATATTTCGATAAAAGTTTTTTATTCTTTTTGATTGAGGGGGGGATAGAAAAAACTTCTTCTACTTCCTGGATGAAGCGAGGAGATAAAATAAACGGACGTTCATCGAGCTCTTTAATTAATTTTTTGTTTTTTTGAAAAACTTTAGCCGTTCTTTCGACGCAATAATAAACAGATTCTATAATTTGAGGACAGGTTCTGTGTCTTTTTTTCTCCCCCCAGATTCGCCAAGGAATGGAAGATAAAAACCTAATTCTTAAAGATGAATTGTAATCTCGAACAAACTCTTGAAGCGAAGATAAAAGGCTTAGCCATTCTTTTTTAATTTTCTTTGGGGAAGAAAATATTTCTTTTTTCTTTTTTTCTAATTTGGCTAATTTATTTTTCAACTCCGGGGTAATTAAAGCATCGAAAGAAACAAGCTTCGATCTATTACTTAATTTTTCGCTTTTTCTGATTTCTCTAACTAAATTTGACTTTTGAGGGTTTTTAAAGATATTTGGATAAGGATAAACATTCCGGGGGGCAACTACCCTGGTAGCGTAAAGTAAATCTACGCCCAGTTTTTTGGTTTCTTTCTCAATCTTCTTTAATAAAAGACCGATTTCTTCTGGCATCCAGTCTTTTTCAGCTAAATATTCTCTTTTTAGAGAAACAATTGACTCAACCGGCAACTGAATTATGCCGGTACCGTAGATACCATATTGCAAAATCTTACTAGCTTCATCTTTTGGAATTTCCTGAGATAAAAGAGAATTAAAAAATTTAATAATTTTTTCTGAAGCTTCCCGATATATTTTTTTTGCTTTTTTGCTTCGCAAAATTTGGACAGGATAAACAATGTCTTTTTCGGCAGTTCCAGTACGTCTACCAGAAGAGACCAAAGAAGAAGAAAAATAAATGCCGGTCATTGCTGAATCTAAAAATTTGCTTCCTTCATAATTCAGGGAGAGAGAAGGGGTAGTGGCTACCGAAGCGTGACCGATTAAAGAAGACCTTTGTAAAATTTTACTAATTCTATCTTGTAGATTTTCTCCTTTTTTTAAAGTGTCCTTAAAAAGATTTTTTATTGATTTTCCTTTAAAGGTTAAAAGAGCCGAAAAAGCAGCGATTTCTTGGGGATTTAAAACCCCGCTTCTATCTTTTAGGAACGGGGTAATGCCTAAAAATTTCACCTTTAAATTAGAGGTAGTTAATGGTTTCATTTATTAATAATTCAAGTGACTATTTGCGAGGCTCTTCGCTCACTGAACCCGCGTCAGCGGGAGAAGATATAAAAGAACCTAAACCTTAAGGTTTAGATTCTTCGTTTAGTTTACTAGCATCAGAACCGCTTTGGTTTGCGTATTTATGGTCTTTTTGTTTTGTATAAGGAAATTCCGCCGGTGAAGAAAGAGTTTCAAAAGTGAGAGCGGCAACCCGTAAGCCTTCATATAAAATAATGGGCATAATTCCCAAATTTCCCAATTCCATTACGGCTTTCCCTTTCCAGCCGGGATCAAAACGAGCAGCAGTGGAATGAACAACTAAGCCCAACCTTCCTAAAGAACTCCTTCCGTCTAACCTGGCCATTATATCATCTGGTAGAATAAATTCTTCTTTCGTCACGGCTATGACAAATTCTTTTGGCTGAAGAATAAAAGGAGCGCCTTCCTCTATAATAACTTCCTCCATAACCTCTTCAAAGTTTTTTTTACTTCTTAAGTCTAAATAGGGGTATTGGGTAGGCCTAAATGTCTTGAAGCTATTTCCTAGACGTAAATCCAAAGAGCACGACCCTAATTGTGTTTCAAAATCAGGATCAGGAAAAATTAAAATTTTTCTTTCCTGAATATATTTTTTAATATCGCGATCGGATAGTATCATAGTGGTATCATTTTTCTATTTCAATACCCATATTCCGGGCTGTGCCTTCAATAATTTTCATGGCAGCTTCAAGACTATCGGTGTTCAAATCTGCCATTTTTTGTTCGGCGATTTTGTTTAACTGCTCTCGGGTTACTTTTCCGACCTTGGTTTTATCTGGCAAGCCTGAACCTTTTTCAATCCCGGCTGCTTTTTTTAATAACTCCGAGGCCGGCGGCTGTTTTAATTTTAACTCATAGGCTTTGTTTTCGTAAACAGTGATTTCAACCGGGATTTGCCAGCCGGCTTGGGTTTTGGTCAGTTCATTAAATTTCTGGCAGAATTCCATAATATTCAGACCGTGAGGAGCCAAAGCTGGACCAACCGGCGGAGCTGGCGTAGCTTGGCCGGCGGGTATTTGAAGTTTAATGATGGTTTTTATTTTTTGCGCCATAACAATATTTAACCTTAAACTTTTTTAATTTGTAACGAGTCTAGTTCAACCGGCGTATCCCGACCAAACATATTTATCAGCACCTTTACTTTTCCTCGTTCTTCATCAATTTCTGAGACCTTGCCGTCAAAATCTCTAAAGGGCCCGTCAACAATTCTTATTAAATCGCCAATCTTAACCTCAATTTTATACTGGGGTTCCTCTGCCCCTATTCTTTTCATCAAATTATCAATCTCGTCCTTGGAAACCGGAACCGGCGTAGTTCCTGCTCCCACAAAACCAGTGACATTAGGGGTATTTCTAACTACATACCAAGAATCATCCGTAACTACCATTTCCACCAAAACATAGCCAGGATAGATTTTTTCTTCTATCACCCTTCTTTTACCACTTTTTATTTTAATTTTTTTTTCTTTGGGAACAATGACATTAAAAATTTTGTCTTCCATTCCCAACGACTCAATCCGCTGCCTTAAGTTTTGAGCAACAGCATCTTCATATCCAGAGTAAGTGTGAATGACATACCAATTTTTTTCTTTGGGTAATTTCTGCTTGGGCATAATTTAATTTATTAATCGATCTTAAAGCCCTAAAAGTTTTCCAGTATAACACGGCTCTACTTTCAAGAGGTAGCAATTCCGCAGTTCAGTAAATATAAGATCGAAGCCACCCAGAAATATGGCAACGGCAACGGCAACACCAATAACCATCAAGGTATACTTGACTGTTTCCTCTCTGGTTGGCCAGTTAACCTTCTTCATCTCCAGCTGAACTTCTTTTAAAAATGCGGTAATTTTATTAAACATAATTATGGCTTTAAATTTCTGAATATATTATATATCTAGACTTCTGGCCTTCTTGGCGTGTGCCTGGATAAACTTTTTTCTCGGCAATACCTCATCCCCCATTAAGACATCGAAAATTCTATCAGCCTCTTTCGCACTTTCAATGTTTACCTGAAGCAGAACCCGATTTTCTGGATTCATGGTTGTCTCCCATAGTTCTTCGCTATTCATTTCTCCCAAACCCTTGTATCTCTGAATAGAAATACCGGAAGTTTTTCTCAAGGACTTCAATATCTTAGCTTTCTGGTCCTCGGTATAGGCATATTTTATCTCCTTCCCAATCTGTATCTTATAAAGAGGAGGCTGAGCGATATAAAGGTATCCTTTCTCAATAAGAGGTTTAAAATAGCGATAAAAAAGGGTTAAAAGTAAAGTTCTAATATGGTTTCCGTCCGTATCAGCGTCACAAGTTATAATTATCCTATGATACCTTATTTTGTCAATATTAAAATCTTCAGCAACAGCCGTTCCCAGGGCAATAATCAAACTTTTAATCTCTTTTGAAGTTAAAATTTTATCCAGGCGAGCCCGCTCAACATTTAGGATTTTACCACGCAAAGGCAGGATTGCCTGGAAATGCCGGTCTCTAGCCTGCCTTGAACTTCCGCCAGCCGACTCTCCTTCAACGATATAAAGCTCAGATTCCTCGGGTTTTCGGGAGACACAATCGGCTAATTTCCCTGGTAAAGCCAGCCCGTCTAAAACTCCTTTTCTCAAAACTGTTTCTCGAGCTGTTTTAGCCGCTTTCCTTGCTCTCTGAGATAGAACACATTTTTCAAGAATACTTCTGGCATCCTGGGGATTTCTTTCCAAAAAATCACTTAGAGTTTCCGAAACCAAGGTTTCTACCGCTATTTTCGCTTCCGGATTTCCCAATTTTGCTTTAGTTTGGCCCTCAAATTGAGGTTCCCGAATTTTAACCGAAACCACGCCGGTTAACCCTTCTCTAACATCTTCTCCGTTTAAGTTCTCGTCGCTTTCTTTCAGAAGCCCGTTTTTCCTGGCATAGTCATTGAAAGTTCTGGTTATGGCTGTTCTAAATCCCGTCAAATGAGTACCGCCTTCTCCAGTGCAAATATTATTGGCAAAACTTTCTTCATAACATTCATATTCTTCGGTGTACTGAAGAGCGACCTCAACTATTATTCCATTTCTTTCTCCAGAGCCGTAAAAGATATTCGGATGCCGGAGAGTTATTCCCCGGCTTAAATATTTAACGTAAGATGCTAGACCGCCTTCGAAATAAAAATTATAAGATCTTTCGGGTTTTTCTCTCCGGTCAATAATTTTTATCTTTACTCCCTTGGTCAGATAGGCTTGTTGCCTTAGGTGATCTAAAATTTTCTTTAAATCCCATTTAATTTCTTTGAAGATTTCGGGGTCAGGCTCAAAAGTAACCATTGTTCCGCTATTTTTACAGGTGGTTACTTTTTTTATTTTTGTCTTGGCTTTTCCTTTGGAATACTCTTGGGCGTACTTTACCCCCCCACGACAAACCTCGACTCTCATCCAGGAAGATAAAGCACAGACTACCGACACTCCTACTCCGTGGAGCCCTCCGGCCACCTGATAAGCTTTACCGCCAAACTTTGCACCGGCATGCAAAGTAGTCATTACCGTTTCCAGGGCTGACTTTTTTGTCTGAGGATGTTTCTCTACGGGAATCCCTCGGCCGTTATCTTCTGCCTTAATTTTGTTGCCGGCCAAAAGCGTAAGAGTAATCTCGTTTGCGTAGCCAGCTAAACATTCATCAATTCCATTATCAATGACCTCCCAAATTAAATGGTGGAGTCCTTCAGAGCCAGTCGTACCAATATACATTCCCGGCCTTCTCCTAACCGGATCCAGGCCCTCGAGAACATAAATATCCTTGGCAGCATAGGTGCTTTCCTCTTTTAATCTTTTTATTGTCTTACTTGCCATGTTCGGTTTTTTTCTAAAGCGCTGATTATCTTCTTCTGAAGCCCGTCAATTTCCTCAGAAGTCATAGTTCTGTCTTCAGCTTGATAAATTATGTGAAAGGCTAAATTTTTCTTACCGGCCGGCAATTCTCCGCCCTCATAAATATCGAAGAGATCAACATCACGAACTAATTTTTTGCCGGTATCGTAAATCTTATTCAAAACCTGGGCAACTTTTACCTCACGGGGAACCAAGATCGCTATATCTCTGACGGCTGAAGGAAACCTAGAAATCGGCCGATATTCATGCTCTTCTGATGTTAATTTGGATAATTTTTCAAAATCAATATCAAATGCGCTTACCTTGATGGCAACTTTTAAACTATCTAAAATTTTTGGAGAAATCTCTCCTAAAAAACCAATTTTCTCATGATTAATTTTTATTTCTGCGCATTTTTTAGGCTGCCAGATTGATAATTTGTTCTCTCCCGGCTTTGGGCGGTATTCATCAAACCAAATGTTACTAACTCCCAATTTATTCAATAATAAATCAATAGTTCCTTTGGTTTCGTAAAATACCTCTCCGCTCATTACACCGCTAAGCACCTTCTTTTCTGTTTTTGGGTGATGAAAAATTTTTCCTAACTCAAAAATCTTTATCTCGGCAAAATCTCTAAAATTCTTTTCAATATTTTTTAATAAATTTGGTATTAAACTCGGCCTGAGATATTGAAAATCTAAGCTGGTTGGATTTTCAACCTCCATGAGTTCACGTTTACTGTATCTAAAGATCTCTCTATCTTTCTCGGAAATAAATGAATAATTATAAGCTTCAGTAAAGCCAGCCTCTTTCAAGATACCCCCTGAAAGGTTTTCCCAAAAAATATCTAAATTTCTTTTTGGAGGAATTAAAGCGGCTACAGGAAATTGAGCCGGAATTTCTTGATAACCATGGATCCGACCTATTTCTTCAATCAAGTCTTCCGGAATAGAAACGTCTAGTCTGAAAGTCGGCACCTCAACCTCGATAATTTTTGATTTTAAGTGTTTAATTTTAAAACCTAACGATTTCAAGATGGCAATTATTTCTTGATGGGAAATCTTTATCCCTAATAGACTTGTAACATAATCTAAATCTAATTTAACTCTTTTAGGAAAGACTTTTCCTGGATAAAAATCAATTAGGCCCTGGGCGATGCGTCCCCCAGCAATTTCTTGAATTAAGAGAGTTGCCCTATTTATGGCAAATTCTGTAAGATTCGGGTCAATGCCGTGCTCAAAACGCCAGGAAGCATCGGTCTTCAAGTCAATTCGTTTTGATGCTCGTCGGATAACTCGGGGGTTAAAATTAGCTGATTCTAATACGACAATTTTTGTCTTTAAGTCGATCTCTGGAGGTTTACCTCCTTTAATTCCGGCTATGGCCACTGGTTTCTTGGCATCGGTAATGACCAACATTTCTTTCTCTAACCTATACCTTTCTTCATCCAAGGTAATAATTTTTTCTCCTTCTTTGGCAAATCTAACAATGATTTTTCGGTCCTGAAGTTTTTCTCCGTCAAAAGCATGTAGGGGCTGACCGGTCTCTAACATTACATAGTTGGCGACATCTACTATATTATTAATTGGTTTTAACCCGCAGGCCTCTAATCTTTCACGCATCCACTTTGGCGAGAAGCCAACCTTGACCTCGGTAATCACTCTAGCTGTATACCTTGAACAAGCAGTTTTGTCTCTTACTTCTACATTTATGAAATCCCTCGCCTTAATCCCTTTATCCTCTTTTAATTCATACTTATCAGCTATATATTTAAAGCCGGCGAGTGTCGAAATTTCCCGGGCAATACCCAAACAAGAAAAAGAGTCCGGTCCACGGTTTGGTAAAATATCAATATCCAAAATCCAGTCTCTGTTAAATTTTTTCACTTCTGCAACTTCAAAACTATGCATAGTTAAAAGCTCGGCCAATTTCTCCGGCTTGGGCAATTTTTTCTTAAAAAAAGATTGTAACCAATTGTAACTGAAATTCATTTTAAAATTGTTTTAAAAATCTAAGATCGCCCCCGTAGAAAAGTCTAATATCGTTGATTTTATATTTCATCATTACTAATCTTTCTATGCCCATGCCAAAAGCAAATCCCTGCCAGAATTTAGGATTTAGTCCAGAATTTTTTAAGACGTTGGGGTGAACCATACCTGCTCCCATCATCTCCAACCAGCCGGATTGCTGACAGGCAGAGCACCCTCGTCCCTGGCAATTCAAACAAGAAATATCAACCTGAAAACCAGGCTCAACAAAAGGAAAAAAACTTGGTATAAAACGGATTTTTAGCGGCTTCCCAAAAAATTCTCTATAAAAATCTTGAATTATGGCTTTAAAATTAGCAGCTGAAATATCTTTATCTATCATTAACCCTTCTAAGTGATAAAAATTAATTTCGTGCGAAGCATCGGTTGCCTCACGCCGGAAAACCCGCCCGGGAACGATAATCCTTAAAGGCGGATTATTTTTTTCCATGTATCTAATGGAATATTTAAGGCATCGAAATTATACCATTCGGTCTCTATCTCTGGTCCCTCAACTACTGAAAATCCCATATTCTCAAAAATTTCTTCTGTTTTTCTTTTAACTTGGGTTAAAGGATGAAGATGGCCTAAAAGCGGCTTTTTGCCGGGAATGGTGACATCAAGCCACTCCGTCTTCTCAGGGGATGCTTCAATAAGACGCATTTTTTCTGCTTTCACCTCTATTTTTTGTTTAATAAAATCTTTAAGCTTATTGGCTTCTTCCCCTATTTTGGCTCTTTTTCTCTTGGGCAGTTTTTCCAAAGAACGCAAAATTCGAACAAGCTCTCCTTGACGCTTGCCCAAATATCTATTAAAAACCTCATTTAAGCTCTTCAGGTCCCGGGCTTTTTTGATCCCCTTTTTCGCCTCTATTTTAAGCTTTTTTAGGTTAATTTTCGGCATGTTTACTTCTTAATTTTACCTTATTTTTAACATAAAAACAAGCATTTTTTATCCACACCCGGCAGTGAAAAACAGTTCATTCAAACAGAAAGTCGCTGACCTGGCTGGTCAGCGACTATTGGATATTTACTGTTCACGTCTCTTTATCTGTTGTCTGCTATGTAAGCCATTACCTCGTCGCGCTTTATCTGGCTGATCTTACCGATAGTAACATAATAGTCAAGTAGAACATCCAAGGGGAAAATAGCCAGAAGCTTATAGCCCGTCTTTTCTAGTTCTTCGGTACCACCTTGCTGCCGGTCTATCAAAACGGCTATAGCGGCAACGACCAGTTTCGCTCCCTCAACTACTCCTATTGCCTCTTTCTTTGTGTCTGCCTGAGTGATAAGGTCGTCTATTATCAGAACGCGCAGACCAATAGCATATTCACCATCTACCGCATCGATCTTTCGGTGGTCTCCTTCAATTTTTTTAACTAATTTGAGTAAAGGTCTGCCGGAAAGACGCGAAACCGCTTTAGCAATAGGTTCACCGGCTCGTGGAATACCACCAACCAAGTCAAATTCTACTCCTGCTTGCTGAACCATAACGTAGATTGCCTGGCCAATATCCTCTATATCTCCGTCTGTTAACGGTCCTTCGGGCGGTAACCGAAGAGTAACGTAAATAGGCGAAAGCGGCGCGTCGGGATTTTTCTCGTGGAGTTTGAGCTTAAATGCACCAAATTTCACCGCTCCCCGATTATAAATCCTACCAGCCACTCGCCTCTCAAGTACATTTAGTTCTTCCATCTTTCACCTCCTTGGGTTTTTTGTGGCGCGCTCGCCTGTGCGAGCGCGCCTTCTTGCCGTTTATTTTCCACTTCAAAACGCTACCTCAAATCACCAATTCTACCAGTTCATCTTTCCGGCTCGCTTCAAAGCAGCATTGAGATCGTCCCGAGAAAACTCAGCTGCTAAGGCAGCTGCTTTGGCAAATTTCTCGGGTTCACATTGGAACTGGCCTTTTAGCCAGGCTGCGATCACAGCTCGGGACGAATTAACTACTCCACCGAAGCCGTCGTCGTTGATAACAACCACTGCGCCGTCAGCTCCGCCACCCTGGGCACCATAACCCGGGATTAGTTTCCAAGCCTTAGGTAGAATAGCTTTCATTTCAGGAGCATCATCTGGTTTAGTCGCTCCCATTACTACACCCACATTCCGGTAGCCGTATTTCCCTTCGGTATCGCGACCCCATTCTTCTACCATTGCAGCGAGAGTTCGCCACATTGGACCCCCTGTCAAGGTTGCGGTCTGTTCTACCTTGGAATCGGGGTTAAATGAAGTTTTGGCAACAACGAATATTCCGGTCCCATACTTCTTGGCTGCAGCCACGAATGGACTGACACAGGAGTCACCGATCCAGGCATGGATAGTCAAAGCGTCTGCTTTGATTGATGACGGGGTCGATTCAAATTCCAAAGTTCCATCTCTCAAAATAGGGAAGGAGACTTCTCCCAAGTGACCATCAGCGTAAGCTTGGGCAGTATCGCCACCATCGCCCCGCTTGGCATCGGTAATCCTCAGAAGGCCTTTCCCTTCAGCGTATTTGATGGTTTCTTCAAATGCCCAGAAACCCCAATAGCCGTAGGCTTCATAGAAGGCTATCTGGGGTTTTACTGAAATAGCAAAGGGTTCGATAGCTCGGATTATTTCCTGGTTAAATCGCCAGTATAACCGCCCTACGCCTTCGTTGGTCAGTATCTGGACCTCTTTCCCGTTACGCTTTTTGGTGGTCCCCCAGGTATTCATAGCCCACTTTATAAGATGGGGTGGCATAAACTTCATTTGGGGATCCAACCCCACATTCAGGATACTCCTCTTTGCCTTGATCGCCTCGATCATCTTGTCGGTAAAAGTTAGTTCTGCCATTTTTCCTTTTTCCTCCTTTCGGTTTTTGTTTTACGACCTCTATTCAATTTCAATTGTCAAAAAAGCTACATGCTTCACCTCCTTTAAATGAAAGAGGAGGTTACCCCCCTCTCTCTTTTTTCCTATCAGATTTGAGAACTTTGTCAACTAATCATTCTTTTTCTTCCGATACCAATGGACTTTTGTGCCCGGTCCGTAACAGTGCTTTGGCGATTGCCTGGCAATTAGATATTTGTCGCCCCTCTTCTTAACTATTCTTCCTCCAACTCTCAATTTTTCACCATTGCGAAGAAGAAGACTCACGGAAACGGAACACATTGGAAGATCGCTGACTTTACTGATGATTCCCACGCTTCTGCCTCCTTAATCTTTGTCTCCTGGATCAAAACCGCTACTTCTTTAAAAGAATCAAGTCATCGGGCTCATTCCTTCTATCACCTCCTTACATATTTTATTTTTAATATACTATTTTTTCTTTTTGGGCGGGCGCGACCAGATTTGAACTGGCGATCTTCCCCGTGACAGGGGGATGTGTTAAGCCGGACTACACCACACGCCCAGAGGTTTTATGCCGGGGGTGAGACTCGAACTCACGACTTTCGCCTTATGAGTGCGACGTTCTAACCAGCTGAACTACCCCGGCAAGCATGTTGCGGGGGTGGGATTTGCACCACACGACCTCCTGGTTATGAGCCAGACGAGCTACTGCTGCTCTACCCCGCGACGTTATCTTATCATAAATTATAAGGCGTGTAAATCAGTAAGAGCTTTTTCGTAAGTCAGCAGCGCTTTTTTTGCTTCTTCTAGAGATAATTTATAAGTAGGGTCGTGAATAATATTATTGTAGATTTTATGAGCTTCTTTAACTTCTTCGATGTTTGGTAGAGACTTAATGGTAAGTTTCTCTAATTTTTCACCCAAATCCTTTCCCTTAAAGCCCATTTGACTTAAAATATCATCTATCATTTTATCAGCTTCGATAACCGCCAGCTTACTTTCTGACTCCATTTCTGTTCCTAATCTGGCTTTTATTTTTCGCCACCCTTTCTCAGTTTTTCTTAATATAAAAGGCCGATAACTGAAAAATTCTTGTAGATCCCAAATTATCATTCTTTTTAACCATTTAGTTTTGACCAGGGCAAAAATAATGACTCCAAGGAAAATTAAAGATAAGACTATAAAAAAAATCTTTATAACCAGCAACCAACCCGAAAACTGAGGATTAATAAGGAATTGAATTATTTTTTCCGAAGTCAGCCCAGAAAGAAAATTATGGATTGTTTTAATAAGATTCATATAGTTTGCCTATTTCTAAAATTTTTTCTTCTTCAAAATGTTTCCCTATGATTTGCAGCCCGACCGGAAGCTTGCCCACTTTACCAACCGGCATAGACAGAGCCGGTACGCCAATTAAATTAATCGAGACAGTATAAACATCCACTAAATACATGGAAAGAGGATCATCGATCCTTTCTCCTATTTTGAACGGTGGAAAAGGTGAAACCGGAGTCAAGAGGACGTCAACTTTTTGAAAAACTTTTTCAAAATCATTTTTAACTAAGGTTCTGACTTTCTGGGCTCTCAAATAATAGGCCTCGTAATAGCCAGCCGACAAAGCATAAGTCCCCAGCATAATTCTTCTCCTAACCTCATCACCAAAACCTTGTTCTCTTGATTTTAAATAAATCTCCATCAAATCTGCGGCATCTTTAGCTGAAAAGCCATATTTTACTCCATCGTATCTGGCTAAATTGGCACTGGCTTCTGACGGATTGATTATATAATAGGCCGGTAACGCGTATTCAGTGTGAGGGAGTCTGACTTCCGTAATCTCGGCCCCCATCTCTTCGTATTTTTTTATTGCCTTTTTTATTACTTTTTCTACCTCGGAATTAATCCCTTTGACGAAGTATTCTTTCGGTACCCCAATTTTTAAGTTTTTAATTTGTACTTTTGATTTTTTATTTTCTATTTTTGAGCTTATTTCAATACTCGTTGAATCCAGCCTGTCTCTTCCGCAAATTACATCAAAAACGACTTTTGCATCCTCAACCGTCTTAGTGATTGGTCCAATTTGATCCAAGGAAGAAGCGAAAGCGATCAACCCATATCTCGATACTGCCCCATAAGTCGGTTTTAATCCAACTACGCCACAGAAAGAGGCCGGTAAACGAATAGAACCGCCGGTATCTGAGCCCAGGGCATAAACACATTCATCAGAAGCTACGGCGGCTGCTGATCCCCCGGAAGATCCGCCGGGAACTCGGCTTAAATCATGGGGATTGTGGCTGGGACCAAAGGCCGAATTTTCGGTCGAGCTTCCCATAGCAAATTCATCCAGGTTGGTTTTCCCTAAAATTACTACTCCCTGATCTTTAAGTCTCTTTATTACCGTAGCATCATAAGGAGCAACATAGTTTTCCAGGATTTTAGAACCGGCCGTGCAAGAAATTCCCTCAACCAAAATATTATCCTTAATAGCACAGGGTACTCCGGCTAAAAAAGGGGTTTCCTTTTTTTGAGAAATCAGGGTATCAATTTCTTTAGCTTGAGAAAGAGCTAACGCTTCGGAAACATCTAAAAATGCGTTGATTTTTTTATTTTCTTTTTTTATCCTAGCCAGATAGACTCTACAAAGTTCGAGAGCAGAAAATTCTTTTCTTATTAAACCCTGGTGGACTTCTTTTACTGTCATGCAAAATTATTTCAAAATCGATTTTACTTTTAAATGGCCATTTTTTGTCTTTGGCGCCAACTCCAATAGTTTTTTGTTCTTTGCCCTCTGTTCTCTCTTAACTTCGTCTTCTCTAATCACGTTCTCCGCTGCAATTGAATGACTGGTTGGCTCAATCTTAGAAATATCTACTTCTTTTAGTTTCTCAAAGTAATCTAAAATCGAAGAAAGCTCTTTTTGATATTTTTCAACTTCCTTCTCTTTTAGGCCCAATCTAGCTAATTTGGCAATATGCTGGACTTCCTGTCTTGAAATCATATTAATGAATAGTTTATTTTGGAGGTTCCAACTCCTCAGTTTCCACTAATACCTCTTCTAATTCATCCAGATTTTCTAAAACCTGACCCGCTCCCCTGACGACAGCTGTCATTGGATCTTCAATAATTCTCGTTGGAATCTTTGTTTCTTTCTCAACCAGAGTATCCAGTCCTCTTAAAAGTGAACCTCCCCCAGAAAGATTAATTCCGTTAGCCATGACATCGGCTAATAGCTCTGGCGGACTCTCCTCAACCGCCATTTTAA
>LJNE01000006.1 GCA_001303125.1 Parcubacteria bacterium DG_74_1
CCAGCCGAGCTCAAGGAAAGACAAAAATTGAGATTGCCGCTGCCGAACCCCAGGTTCAGGATTTGGGGTTGTTTTTAAGAAAAATGGGGGTAAAAATAGAAGGAATTGGCACCCACACCCTAGGAATTGAAGGTAAAGAAAGGTTATCCGGCGCCGAATTTTATTTATGCCCTGATTTGTTAGAAGTCGGGACTTTTTTTATTGCTTTGGCAATAACCGGTGGAAAGGGAAAAATAAAAGGCGTTAACCCTGGCCATTTAACTTTTTTCCTAGGAAAAATGAAGGAAATCGGAGTAAATTTTGAAGTTGGGACAGACGAAATTTCAATAATACCTTCTAAGGATTTCAAACCGACAAAGATTCAGGTTCTTCCTTATCCAGGCTTCCCAACTGACTTACAGCCGCAAACATCGGTTTTACTAACCCAAGCCCAAGGAAAATCCTTAGTTCACGATCCTCTATACGAAAATCGGTTCCAGCATTTACATGAATTAAGAAAGATGGGAGCTGATATCGAAATTACCGATCCTCACCGGGCTTTAATTTTCGGTAAAACAGAATTAATTGGAAACAAAATTACCTCTTCAGATATTAGATCGGGAGCTGCTTTAATTTTAGCCAGCTTGATTGCTAAAGGCAAAAACACGATCGAAAATATTTCTCAAATAGAAAGAGGCCACGAGAAAATAGAAGAGAAATTAAGAAAACTCGGCGCCCAAATCGAGAAAATTTAATCCCTTAAAAGGGAAGTTATATAAAAAATCGCTAAAAAGCGATTTTTTAGTTTCTTCCGCAGCCACTGTTAGCAAAATAAACAATTCTCTGATAGAATAGAAAAATGGAAATTAAAACACTTGGCTCAATTCAAAAATTAATTATTTTAACCGTGGCTCTATTGGCGATTTTACCCCTTCCCGTTCATGGGTATATTGATCCTGGAAGTGGTAGTTATTTCGTCCAATTAATTATCGGTTTTTTGCTTGGGGGTTTATTTACAATCAAATTATTTTTTTCAAAGATTAAAAATTTCTTTCGAGAGAAATTTTTCAGGAAAAAATGAATAACAAAGATAAAAGCGGTAATATATCCGGCTCTTTTCGAGATCCTAGCGGATTTCTTTTTTTAAAAAATGGGTTAATTTTCCGTCAAATTAATCTTGACTACAAAAAAGACTACGATTTTTTTATTAAATCCGGCCTTTATAGAGAACTTGTTAAATCGGGTTTGATTATCCGTCACAAAGAAGTTGGTATTCAATATAAAAAATCGGATAAGGCTTATAAAATAATAAAACCGGAAAAAATAGATTTTGTTTCTTATCCCTACGAATGGTCCTTTAGTCAATTAAAAGATGCTGCCTTACTCACTTTGAAAGTCCAGAGAAAGGCTCTTGAATTTGGGATGTCTTTGAAAGACTGCAGTGCTTACAATATTCAATTTAAAAAAGGAGAGCCGGTATTTATTGATACTCTCTCTTTTGAAAAACATAAAGAGAGAAAGCCTTGGAGTGCTTATAGGCAGTTCTGTCAGCACTTTCTTGCGCCTCTCGCCCTAATGAGTCATAAAGATATTCGGCTAAATCAATTATTTAGAATTTATATAGACGGAATCCCGCTGGATTTATCGGTTTCTCTTTTACCACTTCATTCTCGTTTTTCCCCCTCTCTATTTATTCATCTTTACTTGCATTCAAAAAGCCAGAAATATTTTTCTAACAAGAAAATAAATAAAAAAAGTGGGGAATTTAGCAAAAATGCCCTACTTGGGATCATTGACAGCCTGGAAAAAGCAGTAAAAAAAACTGAGTGGAAAATTAAAAAAACGGAGTGGGCTGACTACTATAACTTCACTAATTATTCTTCAAAATCAATTAAGGAAAAGGGGGGTATAGTAAGTGGTTTTTTAAATAAAATAAAGCCGGAGTCTGTTTGGGATCTCGGTTCTAATACTGGGGTGTTCAGCCGCATTGCTTCAAATAAAGGAATATCAACCATTTCTTTTGATAACGATCCGGTTTGCGTTGAAAGAAATTACTTAGAGTGCAAGAAAAACAAAGAGCAAAATATTCTGCCCCTATTAACCGACTTGACCAACCCCAGTCCCGGAATTGGCTGGGAAAATAATGAAAGGTCTTCCTTGATAGAACGTGGTCCGACCGACGTTGTTCTAGCGCTGGCCTTAATTCATCACTTAGTAATTTCAAATAATATTCCTTTAAATAAATTAGCTGGTTTTTTCAAAAAAATTTGCCGATACCTTGTTATTGAATTTGTCCCCAAAAACGATTCTCAGGCTCAAAAACTGCTTTCTATGAGAGAAGATATTTTTACTGATTATACAATAGATAATTTTGAAAAAGATTTCAGTAATTTTTTCCAAATAAAAAACAAAACAAAGATCGGGGGATCCGAAAGGTTAATCTATTTGATGAAAAATAGAAAATAAAACATGGATAAGTTTGCGTTCCATCCGTTTCTAATAGCAATATTTCCTATCATTTTTCTCTTTGCTTACAATGCTGATAAAGTGGAGATGTCGGTAGTTCTTGTGCCAATTGCGATATCTCTAGTTTTTACAATTTTATTATTTTTTTGCCTAAAAATTATTCTAAAAGACGATAAAAAAAGAGGAATTATTATTTCTGTCTTTTTAATTTTATTCTTTTCTTACGGGCATTTAGTTGCTTTAGCTTCCATTCTTTCAATAGATAAATTAAATATCAATAAATATTTTCTCCTATTAATAACGGAAGTTATTTTTCTATTTCTAGCCGCCTTTTTTATTACAAGAACATCCAAAAAACTTTCTAATGTAACCTTTTTTTTGAATGTTCTGTCGATTGCCTTAATTGTTATGCCTTCGGCGGAAATTATAAAATACGAATTAAAAGTAAAAAATTTTCCAGAAAAACAAATTATAACCTCGGTTAATAAAAGTCAACAATCTCGCCCATCTGATCTTATTGATACAGAAATCGAAAGCATAGTTTTGCCCGATATTTATTATATAATTTTGGATGGTTACGCCAGGGCAGATATTCTTGAAGAATTCTACCAATATGACAATAGCGAATTCATTGAATGGTTAGAAAAAAAGGGGTTTTATGTGGCTGAAAAAAGCAGACCGAATTATCCTCAAACATATCAATCTCTTTCGTCCTCTTTAAATTTAAAATATATCAATTATCTGGCGGATATCGTCGGTAAGAATTCCGACGACCGAAGTTATTTCGGAGAACTTATAGAAAATAATGAGGTCCAACGATTTTTAAAAAATAATGGTTATATTTTTGTAACCTTTACCTCTGCCTTTGCGGGTACAGACAAAAATCCAAATGCTGACATATATATGACTTATAAAATGAACTTAAATGAATTTAACAATGTTTTAATTAGTACCACTCCTCTTGGTTTTTTTGGAGGTAAGAACTTACAATATTCGCTTCATAGAAATAAAATTTTATATGCTTTTGACAACATTCCAACTATTACCCAAATCAAAGAACCAACTTTTACCTTTAGTCACATTATGGCGCCTCATCCTCCCTTCGTATTCGACAGTCAAGGAAACGAAATCCAGCCAGACAGATTATTTACAACCAACGATGCCGGCTTTCCAGGAACAAAAAAAGAATACAAAAATAATTATGTTAACCAATTAATATATAGCAACCAAAGAACAAAAGAGATGATTGAAAAAATTATAGCTAATTCTAAAAATCCCCTAGTTATAATTTTACAATCAGACCACGGCCCAGCAATGCAATTAGAATGGGAAAAACCAAGCAAAGAAGCTATTAGAGAGAGAACATCTATATTGAACGCCTATTTTTTCTCAGACAAAGCCCAGAATGCTCTTTACGAAAACATAACGCCGGTTAATACTTTTAGAATAATTTTTAATCTTTATTTCCAAGCAGATTATGAAATATTGGAAGATAAGATTTATTTTACTACCTGGAACCGTTTAAATCTTTGGTAATCCTGCAATAATGCAGTAAAATGAAAAAAGATGATTAATGTTCTTGATCTCAACCCAAGTATCTCTTCAATTTTATTTTTGGTAATAGTAGGTATCCTTATCTGGTATACTTTTTCTATTATTTATCATTTTATCAGGTTTGGAGTCGGTAGGAAGTCAAAAATTATAGCCCTGATTTTTTTTATTGGGTCCATTATTTTATTTAATGCTACCCTCAATGCTTACAATAAAATAATTTGGTCGGAGTTTATCCAATACATAAAAGATATTCTGCTACTAGTGTAGTCTAAAAATGGCTATTCTTTCTAAATCAAATAATAGTTTTAGGGGGCAGTTGCCTGATGAAAAAACTGTTTTAGTCACTAGAAAGCATTGGATTGTATTATTGATTCCAATGTCGTTTATTCTAATTATGGCGGTTGCTCCTTATATCGTTTATCATTATTTCTTACAACCCAACAGCTGGTTTAACGACAATATCAATTTTTTATTCCGATTCCTAACCACCGTCTATTTTCTCGTCATTTGGAATACAGCTTTTTACAATGTTATGATTTATTCTCTTAATACACTAGTTATCACAAATAAAAGGGTGGTCGAAAACAAACAAATGGGCTTTTTTAAAAACATTGTCAACGAAATAAAACTTGATAAGGTTCAAGATGTATCTGTCAAAATTTATGGACCTTTAGCCTCATTTCTGAATTATGGGAATGTAGAAGTCCAAAGCGCTGGAGCCGTAAATAAATTTTTCTTTAAGCAATTTCCAAATCCCAAGGATATAAAAAAGATTATCTCGGATTCTGTCTAGGGTTAAGATTTTTCTCTACCAAAAAACATCCTATCCGCCCACTGGTGGAGGCAATTCTTTGGTTTTCGGCAGATCCTCTAATGGATGATGTTAGAACCTATTTGGTAAATGCCTAACTACTTGTTTACAACAATGCTTGATTGAAGATTTATCTGTGTTTATCACTAAATTAGCATACTTCTTTGTTGGCTCTATATATCTACGGTGCATTGGTAGAACAACCTTTTTGATATATCTGTCGCCCTTCCCTTTAATTTTACTACGTCTTTTTACTCTTGCATCCTCGCTCGCTTCAAGATATATACGGAAATTTATGAGTTTACGAATAGGAGTTTTATAAAAAAGTAAATAACCTTCAATAATGATTATTTTCGAAGGAGGAAAAATAACTGTTTTAACTTTTTTTAATGTCTTCTGCTCACGTAATTTTATAGTTATTGCCTGGCCATTTTTAAGCAAAATTAAATCTTTAAGAAGCTTATCCCAGTTTATCGCTTCTGGATGATCCCAATTTTTCATTCCATAGAGTTTGCGTAGCTTCTCCCCGAATCTTTGATAATTGTCCATATGTAAAACTGCGGCTTCCTTGCCAAAATATTGTCTAAGTTCTTCTGCTAACGCCGTCTTCCCTGTTCCAGAACCACCCGCAATTCCAATAAAAAATGAGGTCATGGTTAAATTATTCTACCAAAAAACCGCCTGTAAGGCGATTCTTTGGTTTTGGGCAGGTGACTAAGTAGATTCGAACCTTTAGATTAGCTTTTCGCTAAATTGAAGGTTTTGAGATTCAATTCCAGATATTTTACTGGGATTATTTTTTTAATCGCTTTTTCAATAGAACTTGGTTTTATCGGAATTAATCCTTTAAAAACTGCGAGGCTTATTAAATAAATTCCGGAGACCACATCAGTACCAAGTTTTTCTTTGCAAATTTCTGATGCAGGAACCAGGGCAATATTCTTACTAACCTTCTTCAAGCTGGCTAAAACTTCCTTCTCGGTTAGGTTTTTTACCAGGGGGATAGGGATAATGTGTTTGTTGACTAAAAGCCTTGTTTTTTGGTTGGCGAAATTGACTGCTCTCAAAGTTTCCTGCATTTCCAAGCCTAAAACCAAGTCAGCTCTTCCTTGGGGTATTAAAGGAGAATAAACTTTCCTGCCAAATTTAATATGGACCTCAACAGAACCACCTCTCTGAGACAAGCCATGAAGCTCAGAAGTCTTTATATCGAGTTTCTCAAATAAAACTGCTTCAGCAATAATCTGCAAAAGAGTGATTAACCCCTGGCCGCCAGTGCCAACTATCACCATATTAAATTGGTCTATTTTTTTATCTGGATGCATGGTCTTTTAGAAATTATTACTGAAACCTCTGGCTTCTCTAAAAATTCCTTTATTGTTTGAATAAATTCTGTCTGCTTCACGGGGTCAAGCGTTTTTACGTATTTTACCCCGCAACCCCTGACAATATTTTCGATATTAATTCCATTGGGAGTAGCCGGGGCGCCAGGATGAGGCTGATGGCCGGTCATAGCAGTCGTTTCGTTATTCAAAATTATTATTAACGGATTAGATTTATTAAAAACAGTATTAATTAAAGGTGGGATACCGGAATGAAAAAAAGAGGAATCGCCGACAAAAGCGATTAGCTTTTGTCCAGTAGATTTTTTAATTCCATGAGCGATACCGACTGAAGAACCCATACAAGATAAATAATCCTGCAGATTTACTGGCGGATTACCAAACAGCATATAACAGCCAATTTCTCCTCCAAAAATAACATTTTTCGTATCAACTGCCTTCTTTAAAGCCGAGATAACCAGCCAGTAAGGGCAACCGGGACAAAGTTGGGGAAAACGTTTGGGGGGCTGTAGTTTTAATCTGGTAGGCCGTATTTTGTATTTTTTATTTACAAATTTGGCGATAGCCGAAGTAACGATCGCGGGATTTAATTCATTAACTTCAGGAATTAATTCTTTACCAATCACTTCTAATTTACAATTTACTTCTTTAGCTAGTATTTTGATTTCTTTTTCTAAAAACGGCTCCAATTCTTCTACTACTAAAATTTTTTTTAATTTGCTGGCTGGCGGATTAATAAATTTTTTAATTTTCTTCTCCGGCAGAGGATAAAAAGATCCCAGCTTTAAAACTGACAAATCTAAATTTAACTGCTTTAATGCCTCCATTACATATAAATAAGATATACCTGAGGTAATAATCCCATAATTCGATTTTCTTGATGACTGTTTATTAATATGGGATTTTTCAGCAAAATCTCCTATTTGCTCAAGTTTTTCTAGAAGTTCCGTCTTCATCTCCATCACTCTCGGCGGCAGAGTAACGAATTTTTTATAATCTTTAACAAATCTTCCTTTTTGGATTCTTGATTTTAAGATTTTGGGGTTATTCAAGGCCACTATACCTCTCTGGTGAGCCACCCTGGTAGTTGTTCTTATCATTACCGGAATTTTAAACCTTTCTGAAATCTGGAAAGCTAATTTAACAAAATCTTTACATTCTTGTGGGTCGGCAGGTTCCAGGGTTGGAATATGTGCCAAATAAGAAATTCCCCTAGTATTTTCTTCTGACTGAGCTGAGCTATGACAGGAAGGGTCATCAGCAGATATTATTACTGTCGGCCCCCTGGTTCCCGTATAGACAAAGGGAAGTAGAGCATCTAAAGCAACATTTGTCCCGAAATTTTTCATGGCCATCAAGGTTCTTAATCCACAAAAAGAAGCACCGATAGCTGCTTCCAAAGCTACTTTTTCATTGGTAGAGAACTCAAAATAGACCCCGGCTTTAGGGGCGATCCTAAAGAAGGTATTGCCAATTTCTGAAGACGGAGTTCCTGGATAAGTAGAAACAAACTGAACGCCCGATTCTAGGGCGCCCCTGACAATTGCTTCATTCCCAAGCAAAATAATTTTTCCCCCCGATTTGTTCAATAACAGTTCCTCCATGTAATGTTTATTTTACTCTACCGTTACTGACTTGGCAAGGTTTCTTGGCTTATCTACGTCACAGCCAAGTAGCGTAGCCATATAATAGGCGAAAAGGTGCAAAGGAATAATAGCCAAAATAGGGGTGAGCATCTCTAAAGTTTTTGGAATATAAATTACGTCATCAGCTATCTTTTTTATCTCCTCGTTGCCCTGAGTAGCTATGACAACGACCGGACCCTTTCTGGCTTTAATTTCCTGAATATTAGAAAACATCTTTTCATAAACCGAATCTGAAGGGCAAAGTGCTACTGTCGGGAAATTCTCATCTATCAAAGCAATAGGGCCATGTTTTAGTTCGCCTCCTCCAACCCCTTCAGCATGCAAATAAGAAATCTCTTTTAATTTTAATGCGCCTTCCAAGGCAATAGGGTAGTTATATTTCCTTCCGATAAACCAGAAGTTTTGAAAATCTTTGTATTTTTTAGTTATTTCCTTTATCTGGGGGGTTTGTTTTAAAATTTCTCGGGCCAAATCCGGCAATTTTTTTAGCTCAGAAATAATTCTTTTTCCAATTATTAAAGACATCTCTCTTTGTCTCCCCAAATATACCGTTAATAATGCCAAAGAAGTTAGCTGACCAATAAATGCCTTAGTAGAAGCAACAGCAATCTCGGGGCCTGAATATGTGTAAAAACCAACATCAGTTTCTCTGGCCTGAGTTGAGCCAACAACATTAGTAATTCCGATTGTTAAATTCCCCTTCTTTTTTACTTCTTTTAAAGAGGCTAGGGTATCGGCTGTTTCTCCGGACTGGGAAACAAAAATAACTGCCGTATCTTTACTTAAAATTGATTTTCGGCAACGAAATTCCGAACCCGAATCTACCTCAGCAGGGATACCAGCATATTCCTCGAGCATATATCTACCAACCTGGGTAGCATAACCTGCTGTCCCACAAGCAACAAGGACCAAACGGTTCATCTTTCTTAATCTCTCTGTCATACTATCCAAGCTCCCCAATTTTACTACACCTTCTTCCTCTACTAACCTACCCCTGATGGCGTTTTCAATCGCCCCAGGCTCTTCCATGATTTCTTTCAACATAAAGTGTGGATACCCGCCCCTTTGAGTTTCTTCCAATTCCCATTCTATTTCCTCTGGCTGTTTTTCTTTGAGAATAGAAAAATTATCCGGCGTGATAATCGCTATTTCTCCATCGTCAAGATAAATGACTTTTTTAGTATGGGCAATGACGGCAGCTGGGTCGGAAGCAATCAAAAATTCATCTTCTCCTAATCCTAAAAGTAGGGGACTTCCCAATTTAGCGGCGACAATCTTATTGGGATCTTTTTTAGACATTATAACTAAACCATAAGTCCCTTTAAGACGACTTAGAGCTTTTCTGACAGCTTCTTCCAAATTTCCCTGAAAAAATTTCTCAATGAGATGAACCACTACTTCGGTATCGGTATCTGAAGAAAATTGATGGCCTTCTTTAAGTAATTCTTTTTTCAGCTCAGTATAGTTTTCAATAATACCATTATGAACTAAATAGATATTTTTTTGACAATCAAAATGAGGATGGGCATTATCTTCGGTTACTCCCCCGTGAGTTGCCCAACGAGTATGTAAGATAAGGGGGTTAGCAAAAACGGAAGTATAATTATTATTCACCTTTTTTTCCAGATTAATAATCCTCCCTACTGCTTTTTGGCAAACAATCTCTTTTTTATTTCTGTCCCAAAAAGCGAAACCAGCGGAATCATAACCGCGATATTCTAATCTTTTTAGAGCTTCTAGTCCCAATTTAAGAGTATTTGGATTTTCTTTTTTTGAGATATAGCCAACTATACCGCACATGCTTTTATATGACGATGTTGATTAGCTTACCCGGAACGAAGATGACTTTTTTAATTTCCTTGTCAGATATCCTATTTTTAATCTTTTCTCTGGAAATTGCAAGGCTACGAGCTTTTTCTTCGGAGATATCAGCCTCAACTTCAATTTTGTCTCTAACTTTGCCATTAACCTGAATAACTAAAGTTATAGTTTCTTCCTCAATCAACTTAGAATTATATTTTGGCCATTTTTGAAAAGCGATGCTTTCTTTCTGACCCAATAATCTCCAAAGCTCTTCTGAAATATGAGGCGCCAAAGGATAAAGTAAGGTTAACATGTGTTCAAGCGTACCTTTCCCAACTTTCTCTTTTCTTTCCTGACATAAATTAACAAATTCCATAAAAGCAGCTACGGCCGTATTAAATTTCGTCGCTTCCAAATCTTCGTCTATTTTTTTATTTAGTTTATGTACGGCTCTTAAAATTTGCGGACTACTTTCTTTATTCTCAATACACTGAGAAAATAACCGCCACACTTTTTCCAAAAATCTGTAAACTCCTTTTACTCCCTGGGTACTCCAGGCGATAGTTTCTCCAAAAGGCCCCATAAACATTTCATAAACTCTTAGGGTGTCGGCCCCATATTTATTGACGATTTCATCAGGATTTATGACGTTGCCGAAAGATTTTGACATTTTTCTGCCGTCTTCGGCCAAAACTACCCCATGGGAAGTTCTCTTCTGATATGGTTCGGGCTGAGGAACTACTTTAATATCGTAAAGAAACTTATAGATAAAGCGGGAATATAAAAGATGTAGAGTGGTGTGCTCAAAACCGCCGTTATACCAATCAACCGGCAACCAATATTTTAATTTCTTAGAGTCGGCTATTAGTTTATCGTTTTCTGGGTCGCAATAGCGCATATAATACCAGTTGGAGCCTGCCCAGTTTGGCATGGTATCGGTTTCTCTTTTAGCTCTACCTCCACATCCCGGACATTTAACATTGACCCAGTCAGAAATAACAGCCAAGGGTGATTCACTAGTTCCGGTTGGCTGATATTTCTCTACATAAGGCAACTCCACTGGCAGCTCTTTTTCGGGCACAGCCACTACGCCGCATTTTTGACAATGGATTATCGGAATTGGCTCTCCCCAATAATGTTGTCGAGAAAAAACCCAATCCCGCAATTTATAATTTACTGTTTTTCTTCCCGCTCCTTTTTTTTCTAACCAGGTAGTAATTTTTTTTCTTGCCTCGGCGGAAGTCAAACCATCAAATTGTGCAGAGTTGACTAAAATTCCTTCTTCTGGGTAGCATACTTTTAAATTTTTGACTCTCTCCCAGAGGTCGTCGTTTTTTGGTCTTAAAGACACCTTCAATGGAATATTATACTTTTTAGCCATTTCGAAGTCTCTCTGGTCATGCGCATCGGCAAAGACAGCACCGGTGCCATAATGCGCTAATACAAAATCCGCTATCCATATTGGTATTTTTTCATTATTAGCTGGATTAATCGCATATGCTCCCGTGAATACACCCGTCCTTTCTTTTTCTAGTTCAGAGCGCTCCAATTCTCCTTTCTGAGCAGCCTCTTTCACGTATTTCTCTACCGCGTTTTTTTGCTCTTTGGTAGTAATTTCTTTAACTAATTGATGCTCGGGGGCTAAAATTATGAATGTGCCAGAAAATATTGTATCAATGCGCGTTGTAAAAACTGGTATTTTCTTTCCAGAACTCTCAACTTGAAAATCAATTTCGGTGCCATAACTCTTACCAATCCAGTTTATTTGCTGAGTCTTAATTTTGTCTAAATAATCAACTTTTTCTAAATCTTCTATTAATCTGTCAGCGTAGGCTGTAATTTTTAACATCCACTGTTTCAAGGTTCTTTTTTCTACAACAGCTCCACAACGCTCGCAAGCACCTCCCACTACTTCTTCGTTGGCTAATCCAATTTTACAAGAAGGACACCAATTAACTGGTATTTCGGCCTGATAAGCTAAGCCCTTTTCAAAAAGTTTAAGAAAAATCCATTGGGTCCATTTATAGTATTTAGGATCGGTGGTATTAATCTCTCTTGACCAATCGAAGGAAAGGCCCAAGGATTTCAACTGTCTCTTGAAATTAGCGGTATTTTCTTCGGTCACTTTTTGGGGATGGATGCCCGTTTTGATAGCATAATTTTCAGTAGGTAAACCAAAAGCATCCCAACCGATAGGAAATAAAACATTATATCCTTCCATTTTTTTCTTACGGGCTATCGCATCTAAGGCCGAATAGCTCCGGGCATGACCAACATGAAGACCGTCACCCGAAGGATAGGGAAATTCAACCAAGATGTACTTTTTAGGTTTTTTAGAAAAATCCTCTGCCCGAAATAGCTTATTTTCCTCCCAAAACCTTTGCCATTTAGGTTCAATTTTTTGCGGCTCGTATAGCATATTTCAATGCTTAATTTTATATTGTTTTAGCGCTTTTGTCTATTAAAAAACATCCAAATATATCCCTAAGCCGCAATTTTAATAAAAACGCGGGGAGACAAATTTCGTCTCCCCGGTCTTACAAAGGTGCGGGAATTCTTAACAACGGAGAGTCACTCCTCTCTCCTTGTTAGTTAGATATCGAGGTTAACTCCGGCATAGGCTTCAGCTAGAGCTTTGTACCGTCGGCTGATTTCCCAAATCGTTTCTTCCGGCAACTCAGGAATTGGTGGTTCTTCCTCGCCCTTATCCCTTGCAGCTTTAAGTCGATCGTAATAGCGCATCTCAATCAGCTTCTGGCGGATGAATTCTTTGGAATAATGCTCAATGATCCCCTGACGAAGTTTCTCCGTAGGAACTGGCCGATCCTCATCCGGCGTACAGAAGACATCACCAATCATTTTCCTTCTTCCTGGTCCCATCAACGGCTCAACTTTGCCGTCAAGAAGAGTGTAGCCACATCGAGCCATTTCCAAAGAACAAGCCCCAATCAGACGATCAATCATGGCCCAATAATGATCTAAATCTTCCATGGTAATACCTGCGAGTCTACACACCTCTTCCTCGGTCAGGTCACGGTCAACGCTCTCAAGCTTCGTTGTGAGATGTTTGATAGGATATGGAAAAGGCGTTCCGACGACCGGGATAACACCGACTGATAGGCCGTAATGTTCTGGCTTCTTTTTCCCTGAATGAAAATCTCTGTCGATGCTTCCAGCCACCCGAAGCCGATAAATAAATTCGGCCGGCACTAAGTAATTTTGGTCTTGAGCGGTTAATGCCCGGTCGGCGATAAGCTGAACCTCCTTGATCCGGATAGTAACTGGGTCGAGTTGCTCGACAAAGTGCGTAGGAACCCCAATTTCTTCAGCAATTCGGAAAGACTTGACAGCGCAAGCGCACATTGCGAGCGCTTTACCGGGGATGGGGTAACTGGCCCGACCTCTATCGAATACCGAAAAAAAATTTGTAAAGCGGAAGGCGATATCTGATTCGTCGACCCTGTAAATATCCTTGGCGCTGCCCGCCCTGATGAACTGCAGCTTCACTGGTTCCATTTTATTGACCCTCCTTTCTCCTTTTGTCTTCTATCATGGCGAGTGCAGTTTCGAGCGTGAGCTCGAGTGGCTCTTTTGCCGCCGGCAACTGGATTGTAGGCAGATTACCTTGAACCGCGTCGCGGCAGGCTCGATAGAACCCTTGCGAACCAACATAGTCATCGTAGATTACCTCTACCCCGGGCAATTGGGTGATGCTAAGTATCGCTGCCTGCGTGTGAGTGGAATTATTTGGGTCTTCTAATGCCACCCCGAAAACATGAATTGATGTGTTTTGTTTCTCGTAGCGCAGGAAAGCCTCGATTACGCCGGGGAGGATCGCGGCCCAGCCGGCCGCCGCTATTATGACATCGACAGCTTGAGTTTCCACAAACCGAGTAAGAGATTCGACAAGTTTCTTCCTGTTACGATGGGCACTTATTACTTTTACAAAGGGTACTTCCGCCCTCGAAGAGCTATCCAGATATTTGAGCCCTGTCTCGCATTGCGCGAGGTCGTTCACCGATCCCAAAATGATTCCGAGTTTTCTTTTACCCATTCATTACTCTCCTTCTACCCTAAACGTTAGATACTTCTCGTCTATTCCGGCTAAAATCCGTTCGGCTGCCTCTGTTTTAGTCCGGGGTTTAGGGTCATCCCATCCTTGAAGTTCAGTGATAGGACCACCGATCACTATGAAACGAGCTCCTCGTTCTTTTGCTTGGTTTGGAGTCAAGGTAAAGATATGTTCTCCTTTATCCGGGTATGAATCTGGTCTAATAGCAACCGCTACTGTCATGGGGATATCTCTCTTTTCTGGCTGACGAGACAGATGCTCTAGTTCTTCGGCTGCACAGTAAAGCCCGGCTGCTTTTGTTTCTCGGGTCATCGCGGTGAAATCATCTGCCTTGGCCTCTCTGTTAACCGCGCCGAAGATAAACCTGATATCAGCTAAGCTGAGAGAGCTCAGGCTCGATCCAACTAGAATCTTTGTTGGGTGATGAGCGGTTGCCACCGCTCTCCGGATAGCCGTAGGGCCAGCCGCAGCATTACAGACAATAAAGCGTACTGCTGTACGACAGAAGAGCTTAATGCTATCCTCGATAAATTTAGGAGTGCCGATAAGCTGGAGATCAATGAGTAAATTCACTGATCCTACGCTTTTTTCTATTTCCTCGAGCAATCTTACGCCTTCAGCAAAAATCGGAGTGCTTAGTTTATATCCCCAGACCATCTTGCCCTCTTCAAGCTCTTTTATTGTCTCTATCACTTCTTCCTTGCCCAGCATATCTAACGCCACAATAATGGGATTTTGTATTGGTTTACGCATCTTCACACCTCCTTTCTCTGGTTATATTTTGCTAAAAAAGCGTCTGCTCTCCTAGCAATTTTAAAGGCTTTTTCTTTGGCGTAACCGATGAACTTCTCGGGCTCTTGCAACAAGTCGATTAGCTCGCTGGGAATATTAGCTACTACCGGTTTTAGTCTTGGTTTCTCGTCTGCCAACAGAGACAACTCCGTTATCAGGTGACGACCAGAAACCTGAGAGCGCGGCATAAGAGTATGATTTACCAAGCTATGGGCATCACCTTGATAACCTGCCATCACTAAGGCAACATAGACCGCCTCAGACAAAACAAGGTGCCTCTGGATGGCGAAATTGTGCTTCAGGGCTTCCGTGTCAACAGAAATTCTAGGCACAATCCTATTCGCTGTCTCTAATTGATGTTGAGTGAGAACAATTATGCCCGGGAACTCCCGCATGACACACATTCCAGTGGCATCACGCTGGTGATCAGAGATTACTACATCCAGAACCTTATGAAACTCACTCTTAACAATAGTGTAAATGCCCTCGATGCCTTCCCAACTTATAGGGTTTCTCTTATGGGGCATAGCCGAAGACCCGTCCTGACTACCCTCAAAGGGTTCTACCACCTCTGCTAGCTCCGTTCTTTGAAGATTTCTGCAATCCCGGGAAATCTGCCCTAAAGCACCGGAAAGCAAAGTGAACTCAAGGAGAAAACGAGCTAACGGTTCGGGTGGTAAAATTTGGGTGGAAATTGGAGCAGGAGAAAGCTTAAGTTCGGCCAGAACTAATTCTTCAAAGCTTTTACCGAGCATCTCTTGGGACTTTTTCTCAAACCCCAAAGCTACTTGGCAGTTGTAAGCTCCTACTGGGCCGCTAAACTTTCCTACTAACTCTGCTTCTCTGTCTACTAAATGCTCAGCTATGTCAATAATTCTTCCCAAAATAGTTGCTAACCAGAAGCCGACCGTGATAGGTTCGGCGTGCTGACCATGAGTCCGGCCAATCTGGACGGTATCGGAAAATTGAGCCACCCTCTCTTTCAGTGACTTAATTAGCCCCAAGAGAGCTGGAAAACTAACTTCCCAGAAAGCTCTCTTATAAGCAACTATCCTGGCCGTGTCAATGATGTCATAGCTGGTAGCTGGAACATGAAGCCAGCGTGCTAAAACCTTTACTAACTGTCGCCTGGTGGCTATTAAAAAATAGCGGATAGCTGTTAATAGGGCCCTGATATCATGTTTGGTAATATTCTTTTCGATGGCATCTTCAAGTGTGGTAGCAACCTTAGAACGAATCATTTGATACATCTCGTCGGTTAAAAGAGTCGCTACTCCCGGTGGAAGCATATCGAGCTTAGCTGAAACTTTCAGTAGAGCCCACTCAACCTCGAAATAGAACCTGGCAATGTTATCGTGGCCGAAAAATGGCTTGAGTGACGCGGGCTGATAACGAGGGTTTCCTGGCAACTCTAATCTCTCTGGCATTCTTTTTATTTTCTTGACAATTTCTTTTACTTGGCTAGACATTCTTTTTCACCTCTCTCTATTTATTATTTTGAAGGAACTAATCTTCTCACTAAAGAGCTATAAAAAAGAGGGCCGTTCCTCCTTTAACCCTCCTTTTTAAAAGGGTAGCAAATTTTGAAGAAATGTCAAAGCTTAGATATATTCGATGGTAGCCGGAGGCTTTGGGGTTATATCGTAACAGACGCGATTTACTCCCGGAATTTCAGTCGTTAATCTTTTGGTAATTTTTTCCAATAATTTCCAAGGTAATTTAGTTGGCTGAGCTTTCCTTGCATCAACGCTTTCAACACATCTCAAAATAATAATACTACCAAATTCTCTTTTATTGTTTCTTAAACCAGTTGCCCTATCTTCCATTAGTACCGGGAAATACTGGAAAGCGCCAGAATTCTTTAGCTCTTTCTCTACAACCTTGGTTGCCTTTCTGACAACAGTGATCTTTTGACGATTGGCTTCGCCGATCACTCTGGCGGACAAAGCTGGTCCGGGAAAGGGCATTCTTTGGCAGATTGATCTGGGTAACCCTAAAAGTTTAGACACCTTCCTTACGCCGTCTTTACGAAGCTTAATCAAGGGCTCGATGACTTGGTAACCGAATTCTTTTTGAGGGTTAATGCCGATTTGAGCCAAAACATTATGCTGCCTTTTGATCCCAGCTACCGTCTCTTCAATATCAGTAAGAATAGTTCCTTGAAATAAAAACTTAATCTTTTTTTCCTTAATAATTTCTCTGAAAATATCTTTATAAAAAGCTGTGGCGACAGCCTTTCTTTTTTCTTCGGGATCAGTTTTTCCTTTTAAGGCTTTAAAAAAAATATTTTGAGCATTAACTATTTCCACTTTTATTCCTAATTTCTGAAAATTCTTAACAACGCTTTCTGGTTCTCCTTCTCTCATTAAGCCATTATCAACAAAGACAACTTTGAGATTTCTTTCTAGGGCTTTATATCCCAAAAGAGTTACAGCTGAACTGTCTACGCCTCCCGATAGAACACTTAAAGCTTTCTCTTCACCAACAATCTCTCTAATTTCTTTAATTTTTTCTTTAATAAATTTTTTGTAATTCATAGGTTAAATAATTTTTTGGCATTTTCAGTAGTTATTTTAGATATTTCTTCATAGCTTATACTTCTAATCTGGGCAATTTTTTCAGCTATATATCTCACACATATAGGTTCATTTCTCTCGGTACTAGCTGAGGGAGGTGTTAAATATGGACAATCTGTTTCAATCAAAATTTTATCTAAAGGCGCCTTCTTTATTATGTCATCTAAGTTCATTTTAAAAATTATCCCGTTAAATCCTAAATAAAGCCTCATTGCTAAATATTTTTCTGCCTGAGCCCAGCTGCCGGTAAAACAATGCACCACTCCTTTTAATTGCTCTTTATTCGCCTTTTGTTGCTTATCAAGAATTGTTATCAAATCTTTGTGCGCCATACGACAATGAAAAATTACCGGCAAAGGCAATTTTCTTACTAATTGTAATTGTTCTAAAAAAAGTTCTTTTTGTTTTCCCTTAAAAGAAGCGTATTCTTCTTTATAATCCAAGCCGACTTCTCCGATGGCCACCACCTTAGATGACTGAGCTAGTTGTTCATATTTTTTATAATCAAATTTGTCTCGTGCATAAATAGGATGGAGCCCGATAGCAGCATAAACTCCCCTTTCGTATTTTTCAGCAAGCTCAACTGCTCTTTTGCTGGTTGAATATTGAGAACCAACATTGATAAGCCACGTATCGTTATCTAAAGACCGACGAATTATTTCGCCGGCATCATCTTTATACGCGTTGAAATTAACGTGAGCATGAGTATCAATCAGCATAAATTAGATTTTTGGGAATAAAGGTTTACTTTTTTTAAATTTTGTTCCCGGCTTTAAACCGCCCCATTTTGTCGTTTCATCGAATGTTTTTTCTTTTTCTTTCTCAGGGTCCAATCCTAACTGCTCAAAAATTTTATTAGCTGTTTCAGGTAAAAATGGTAAAAGTATCCAAGCGATATGCCTTATTCCTTCTAAGACATTATATAAGACTGCGTCTATCTTTTCTTTTTTATTTCCTAATTTTTCGGCTGGTTTATATAATTTATGATGTTCTATGTAACCATCGCAAATAAAAACACTTGTGATAACAGAGAAAAGGCTATTATTGAATGAAAAATTTTCTGTAGAAGATATTGACTTAATGAGTTCTTCTTTAATACTTTCTTGGAAATTTCCAACCCAACCACTAGTAACAAATTTCCCTAAAGAAAGAGTTTCTGGAGTATTCTGAGGAATTTTAGGGACAATACCTAGCCAGTATTTCTCTGCCATAGTAAGCGTTCTGGCAAGCAGATTGCCTATACCATTTGCTAAATCCGCATTATATCTTTGTTTAAATTTCTCATATGTAAAGTCTCCATCTTCTGTCGGCGGAATCTCCCGCAAGAGAAAATAGCGAACAGCGTCCGTGCCGTATTTTTTAACCAATTCAAAAGGGTCAATGACGTTCCCTAGTGATTTCGACATTTTTTGGCCGCCAGAAGTTATAAAACCGTGAACTAAAATGTTCTTTGGTCTTTCTAGTCCTGCCGCAATAAGTATTGCTGGCCAAATTAAGGCATGGAATTTAAGTATATCTTTACCAATACATTGAACATCGGGGGGCCAATACTTATTTTTAACTCCGGAAATGAAAGAAAGTCCGCCTAACCCCGAAATATAGTTCACTAAAGCATCAACCCAGACATATGTTGTAGACTTTATACCGCCAACTTTAGGAATATAGGAAAGAACGGGAATTCCCCACTGCACTTTTTTTCTTGGCCTTGAAAAGCTTATATCTTCTATCCCTTGTTCGATAAAACTTAGAATCTCATTCTTTCTCGCTCCGGGCACAACCTTTATTTTGTTAGCTTCTATTTCTTCTTTCACCTGTTTTGCATATCTTGAAAGTCTAAAGAAATAATTCTTCTCCTCAATTAACTCTGGCCTTGTCTGATGGACTGGGCATTCCCCATTGGCTAAATCCTTTTCCCTTATGAAGGCTTCACAACCAAAGCAATAAAATCCTTTATATTTTTTTATATAAATATCTCCTCCTTCTTCTAACTTACTCCAAATTTTTTGGACGGTTGGCCAGTGACGTTTTTTATCAGTCGTCCTGATAAAACCATCGTTTGATAAATTAAGTACTTCGACAAGTTTTTTAAATCTGCTTGAAAGTACATCGACAAATTCTTGCGGACTCTTTTTTGCATCCTCGGCCGCTTTAACAACTTTTTGCCCATGTTCATCAGTACCTGTCAAAAAGAAAACATCTTCACCTAAAATGCGATGATAACGAGCTAAAATATCGGCCTGAACCAATTCTAAAGCAAACCCGATGTGGGGAGGAGCATTAGTATAAGCTATGCTGGTTGTAATATAGAATTTCTTTTTCATCTTTTATCAACAATTACAACAAACTCTCCTTTTATTATATCCTTTTCTATCTGCTTTATCACTTCTTTGATCTTTCCGCGGTAAATCGTTTCAAATTTTTTTGTTAATTCCCGACAAACCACAATTTTCAATTCTTCATTCATAATTCCCAATTCATTCAAGCTTTTAATTATACGATGGGGCGACTCATAAAAAACTACTAGATATTTTGCATTTATTATTTCTTCAAAAAATTTCTTTCGCTTTTTTTTAGCTGGTGGGAAACCCAAAAATAAAAATTTATCCATGGGAAAACCAGAAATACCAGCTATCGCACTAATTGCCGATGGACCAGGGATAGGTACAATTTTTACTGAACTACTTAATGACTCAATTACTTTTTTCACTAATTTTCCGCCTGGGTCAGAGATTCCCGGAGTTCCGGCGTCAGAAACCAAAGCTAAGTTTTTACCTTCTTTCAAAAAATTAATAACTCGTTCAATCTTTTGGAGCTTTGAGTGCTGATGATAACTTAAGGTCGGAGTTTTTATCTGGTAATGGTCTAATAATTTCTTGGTTACCCTAGTATCTTCGCACAAAATTAAATCAACCTCCGCTAAGGCACGGAGGGCTCTTTTTGAAATATCCTCTAAATTCCCAATAGGAGTAGCAACAATATAAAGGGTGCCCATCTTAACCTACCAAATTATGCTTTTTTTATGGCCAGATGACGACGGCTGATGAGAAGGCGGAATTTCGCCTTCTTTTCTTTTTTTCAAGAAATCTCGAGTAAACTCAAAAACAATACCGGCCAAAGGAATAGCTAAAATTGCTCCTAAAATTCCCCATAATTTACCGCCAATCATCAAAGAAATTAAAACTAAGGCCGGAGGCAAATCGGTGAATCTCTTGGTCAAAATTGGTGTTAAAATATTACCTTCTATCTGTTGAATAATAATAAAAACAAGCAAAATCATGACGGCTATCCCGGGAGAATTTAGGGCAGCGATTAAGGCAATAACTATTCCAGCTACTATTGGCCCGATAATCGGGATAATATCGGCAACACCAGCGAACAAAGCAAGGATAAACGGATAATTTATATCGAAGAGCCAGAGAGCAATATAAGACATAAGGCCAACAAAAAGACAGGCTAAAATCCGCGCCCCAAACCAGCCTGAAACCTTTAATTGACAAGATTTCCAAATATTTAAAGCTTCTTCTTCCTGCCTCTTGGAGAAGAGAATCCTAATTGCCCTTTCTATTCCTTTTTCTTCTAAAGAGAGAAAAATTGCCAAGGTAAAAATAGTAATTGTCGTAAAAATTCCGCCAAAAATGGAAACTGTGGCAGAAATAATGCTTTCCGAAGCCTGGAGTAACCATTCTCGAAAGCCCTGAGTTAAAACACTAAAACTATCAGAGACTTCAAACCCCAATTCTTCTAAAAAAGGGGAGAGTGCTGCAAAATATTGTGGGATGTTTTCAACAAAATCTTGAATTTGATCAATAAAAACCGGAGCAACCAAATAAATTAAAATTCCAAAAAACCCGAAGATAAAAATAAAAATGAAAATGGTGGCTACTACCCGAGGGATCCTTCTTTTCTGCAAAAAATCAATTGCCGGAGTCAATAAGACCGAGATGATCAAAGCAAAAATAAACCAAATTAAAATATCTTTGATCAAATAAACGACGTAAAAGACAAATGAAGCAATGCCAATTTTAAAAAGCGTCCCCCAAGAAATATCTAGAATTTTTTCATTGTTCATAAAAAACTTAAGTCTCAATTGTCAATTTATAATTTCAATAATTGTTGGAGTCTCGCTTTGTCTTTAAATGGACCAATTAAAGCTAAATTTAGTTTTTCCGGTCGGAAAACGTCTTTGGCTATTTCTAGAATATCATTTTGGCTAACTTTATCAATTTTCTTATAAATTTCTTCGGGGGTTAAAATTCTATTTTCTAAAAGTTCTTGGCCGGCATAAAAGGCAGCCTGAGCATCTGAGGATTCTAGTTCTAGGGCGGTTTTTCCCTTTATATATTCTTTAGCTTTTTTAAGCTCTTTAGCGGGAATTCTTTTCCGAGAAATTTTCTTATATTCTCTCAAAATAATAGGTATCGCCTTTTCTACATTTTTATTATCTATTCCAGCTTGAGTAACTAAGTATCCAGTATCAGGATCCAGGTGGGTGTTAGTTTTTATATAATAAGCTATACCTAGTTTCTCTCTTATTTCTACAAACAACCTCGAACTCATCATTCCTCCCAAGATTACTCCCAAAACCTCCTGCACAAATCTTTTATGATGCAAAAGGTTATAAGCTCTAACCCCTAAAGTTAAATGGGTTTGGTCAGTTTTCTTAGGGTAAAGAAGAACCTGAGGTTTATTTTGTTTTTCAATTACTGGAAGTTTAGTTTTGGAACTAGCGGTGCGAATTTTTGAAAAATATTTTTTAACTTCTTTAATTATACCTACTTCTGAAAATTTTCCTGCCAGACAAATAACGGTATTAGTGGCTACATACTGCGATTTCATATAATTAAAAATTTGCTGTCGAGTAATACTGGCCACATTCTCTTTTGTTCCTATTATTTCCCAGCCAGCCGGCTGGTCTCCATAAAGTAGTTTTTTCCAAAGCTCTCCAACATAAAGCATGGGCATATCTAAATACATATTTATTTCTTCAATTATCACTCCTCTTTCTTTTTCTATTTCTTTGGGTGGTAACAGACTGCCCAAATAAATATCAGAAATCCAGTCCAAAGCTAAGTCTATGTGAGAAGATCTTACTTTAGCGAAATAGCCAGTGTATTCTTCGGAAGTAAAGGCATTATAAATCGCGCCAACCCTATCTAAAGGTTCAATCAACGCCAAGGGAGTTGGTCTTTTTTTAGTGCCTTTAAAATACATATGCTCTAGAAAATGGGAAATGCCGTTATTTTCCTTGGTTTCATATTTTGAGCCAGTCCCTACTAATATCAAGGCAGTCACCGCTCGGGCACTTTCCTGAGGAATAGTAATTAATCTAAGGCCGTTTTGAAAAGTTGTTTTTTTAAACATTTTTATTGTTATTCAACAAGAGTTTTTTCAATAATTTTACGCCGAAACTTAAAAAGACAAATAACCCTAGAAATGCAAAGAATAACTCCGCCCCTCGGACAATCATCGTAAAGGCAGTTGCCGTTCCAGCACTCAATCCCAGTTTTCCGAAAACAAAGATTTGGATTATTTCAAGACTTCCGAGGGCCGCGGGAATCGGAAAAAATTGAGTTAATGTTGAAAAACTGAAAATAGAAAAGGCGGAAAAAAAGCCTAAAGACTTTCCCAAAAAAACAATTGCGAAAAAGGTTCGTAAAAGCGAAACAATGTCTTTTAAAAAGGCTACAATTAAGCCTTTCCAAAAAAACATTTTTCTCACGTTGAAAAAATTAAAAATTTCTTCTTCAACATTCAAAATAATGTTTCTTTCGCTCCTTTTTATAAAAAACTTGACTAAGCTTTCTTTCTTAAAGCTTTTAAAATAAAAAAGTGATATAGGTATTAGCGCTAGTAGAAAGCCCCCTCCCAGAATTATGGCTAAGTTACGAGGAGGCATTCCGATCTTCAAAAGAAAATAGACAATACCCAAAAAAGCCATTATTACGTGGGCTGTAATTTCCAAAATCCTATCAATAAAAGCCGAGGAAATGGCTATATTGCCAGGAAAATTTGTCTTTTCTTTTAAGATGTATCCTCTGACAATTTCGCTACCAAAGGGAACCGTGGGCATCAAATAATTGACCGAGTGTGCGACTAAAAAAGGTTTGATAAGGGCGGCAATTGAAATTTGACACCCCTGACTTTCAATAATCTGCTGCCATCTCAATATCGCCACCAACATCATCAAAAAAGTTAATCCTAAAATAGCTAATCCGTTAACTCCCGTAAACGACTGAAAAGCTAATATAAAATTATTCCATCCTATAAATCTTACAACGAAGATAAAAAGAACAATCCCAAGAGATAAAGAAGCCAAAAGAAATAAAATTCTTTTCATTTTAATTATTGTTTTTTCTTCCTAAAACTCCGAAGAGAGCTCCAAATACGGTTTCCCCTTCGTTAATAATTTCCAAACCGCTCTCTTTAAAAATAAGACGCAGTTCATCTTTGGTAAATGGCTGCTCCTTTATGCCTAAAATTTTATTTATTCTTTCAATCGGTTTGAAGGCTTTTGAAAAAACCGGGACCCAGATCATAACTAACCCGCCGTCCCGAATAAAATCAGTGTGTCTTTTCACTGTCAAAAAACGTTCCTCTCCTTTAAAATGCTCTATCAAGCCCGTACTGTGAACAAGGTCATATTCTTTCCCCAATGAAATCTCAAAAATATCTCTATTGATTTTATTCACCGGACAGGGAAAATAATTTACTTTAACCCTTGCTAAAGCTTTTTCACTGAAATCAACCAGAGTAACCTCTTTTACGGAGTGAGTTTTTGCTAAATAAAGACTGTTATTCCCCGTCCCACTACCAAGCTCAATAATATCTTTATCTCTAAGGGATATATTTTTTAAAAGCTTATCAATCGCATTAAAATAAATCCTGTGGCGGACAAAGTTCTCAAAATGCCAAGCAGCAGGAAGTTGGGGATAAAAATTCGTTATTTTATTTGTCCAAAGACGATTCCAATGATAACTTGAGTTTTCTAATTTTTCCATGAATCAATAAAAAATTTTTTCTTCTTATTTCTTTTACTCCCTTTCGCCAAGCACCTGGAAATTTCAAAAGGGATAATCGAAAAATTCTTCTCTTCTTACCGGACCGCCAATTAAGGCGTGAAGACAATATCTTATTTCAAAAAACTAAACTTTTTTTAAAAGCTATTTCACCATTTTTCAACATAGCAATTATCTATCATGAAAGGCGGCATTGTTAATTATAATATATTATCTTATTTTTTTATTTAAAAATTCGCTTAATTTATTAATCTTTATTCTCTCTTGCTGCATTGTGTCGCGGTCGCGGACAGTGACATCCTCTTGTTTTAAAGTTTCGAAATCAATAGTAACAGCAAACAAGGTGCCAATTTCATCCTGGCGGCGGTAACGTCTTCCGATTGAACCCACTTCATCATACCGGACCATGAAATGAGCTCTTAAGATTTCAAAAACTTCTCTAGCTTTCTTAAGTAATTCTGGTTTGTTTTTGACCAAAGGCAAAACTGCCACCTTAATCGGCGCTATTTTTTTATTTAACTTTAAAACTACTTCAATCTCCTTTGCGGCTTTAGTAGTTTTGGTCCTGCCGCCTTTAATTTCCGTATAGGCATCACATAGAATTGCCAAAAGAGCTCTTTCTAGCCCCATCGTTGGTTCGATAACATAAGGATAATATTTCTTTTTTATCTCTTCATCAAAATATGCCAAATCTTCGCCAGAAAACTGACTGTGCCTTTTTAAATCGTAATCTGTGCGATTAGCTACACCGGCTAATTCTGCCCAGCCAAAGGGAAATTTATATTCAATATCAACCGTCCTTTTGGAATAATGAGATAAAGATTTTTTAGAATGCTCGTGACGCCTGAGGTTTTCTTTCTTCAGCCCCAGGCCTAGAAAGAATCTCTCCCAGTTATCTAACCAGACTTCAAATTGCTTCTCGTCCTTCCCCGGTTCAACAAAATATTCAATTTCGGCAATATCAAACTCTCGGGAACGAAAAGTAAAGTTGCCTGTAGTAATTTCATTTCTAAAACAACGGCCCATTTGAGCAATACCAAAAGGTATTTTCAAACGCTGAGATTCTTGAACTAGCTTAAAATCAGTAAACATAGATTGAGCAGTTTCTGGCCTGAGATAAGTTACATGCGCCTTGTCTTCCACTGGTCCCAAAAAAGTTTTGAAAAGTAAATTAAATTGTCTGGTAGGAGTAAGTTCTTCATTTCCACACTGAGGGCACTTCTTTTTTGCTAACTCGTCTCCTCTGAAACGGGAGTGACATTTCTTACACTCAATTAAGGGATCAGTAAAACTTTCAAGGTGGCCTGAAGCTTTCCAAGTCTTGGGATGCATAAGAACTGTACCGTCTATCAAGACTACGTCCTCTCGGCCTTGAACAAATTTTTTAAGCCAGAGGTTCCTGATATTATTTTTTAAAAGAGCGCCTAGGGGCCCATAATCCCAGAGAGACTCTACGCCACCGTAAATTTCCGAAGATTGGTAAATAAAACCTCGGCGCTTGCATAAAGAGACAATTTTTTCCATTAAATCAGCCATATCATTGGACTTTGCCCATTTCTTCGGTTATGGTCTCATCATCTGGTAGAGTAGTATCAATGGCCGGAGAAGTGCCTTCTAGAATTCGGTCGGTCCAACTATCTTCGCCAGTTATCGTAGCCGCATTAATAATTTCTGGAGTTTGACCTCGTTGAAATTCATTAGGCGTAAAAGAAACTTGAAAGGCAATATTTTTAACCGGCGTAAAAACGCCACTTCCTCTCTCTAGGTCGCCGACCGACCAGATAATTTCTCTTGATTGCGAATCAAAGGAAAATTTTGTGGTTTCATCTTCGGGAAAGATTTTTCCGGTTAATTCAACACTCGGAGGCAAAAGAGCCTTCACCCTGATATCTTTCACCAGAGAATAGTAATTTTTTACTTGCCAAATAATAGTATAACTTGTTGCCCCTCCTACTCGTGGCGGAATCGGCCCTCCATTCCCGAAAACCTCATCCCGGAAAAATCCTTTCTGAACTATCTCTATCTTTGAACTAATCTTAGTGATAAATTCTTCTTTCACATCATTGACAGAAATCTTGTTTATTAGAATAGGCTTTTCGGCCAAACCTAAGTCATCTTTTACCTTTATCCAAAAATCAACTTTTCTTTCCTCCATCGGTAGTAAATATTGAAGTTGAGAAATTTTATGCCAATCAAAAACTACCGAGTTCGAACCAGGTTCAGTTTGTCCAAAATCGGACCTAATAGTTCCTGAATCAAAGGCTTCTCCTTCTAGTTCACTAACTATAAATAGATTATTCAAAACATCTTCATCAATATTCTTAAAATAAATTTCGTAATGCAGCCAATCACCAGGCCGAGCCACATATTGGGGATTCCTGTTAATTTCTTGCCTAATATAAATTAATGGTTTTATAATCTCTAATCCTTTTTCTACTTCTTTTAACAAAATAAACTCTCCTTCTTTAAAAACGCCCAATTTTGCTACAAAGATTCTCGCCTCGCTGATTTGGCCAGAAACTTTACCGGTAATTTCAATTCTTCCCCCTTCGTTTTTATTCAAAAGCGAGACAAGCCATTCATTTTTCTCTAAAGAACTAGGGGTAGATTCAAGAAATTCAAATCCGGAAGGATATTCAGTCTGTACTCTTAAATCAGTCAATGGATAATCAACGTTAGAGAAATAATTTATTCTAAAGTTAAAACTTTTTACTGATTCAACCTTTGATGGCAGATCAAGTTCAAAGGTGATAGGAGCCGATTTAATGACGTTGGTGAAAGTAGTTTCCGATTCATATCGAGGTTTTAAATTTTTAGGCCGATAACTTAAAGTGGCCTTGGCTGTTATATTTTCTCCTTCCTGGCCTAATAATCTGGCTTTGAAAGAAATAGTTCCTTCCATCTTGGGATAAATATCATCTAAAATTATCTCCTGCCGCAAGGGTTTATCGTCGGGAACAAGAGCCTGTTTTGGATATTCAAAAATTAAGCGCGGCTCTTCAAGAGGAACCGCTCCGTTATTCTTATATTTAACGGTATATTCAACTTCCTCTGCAAGACCTACTTCTCTTTTGCTCAAAATCTCCAAATTTAAATTTCCTTTAGAAAAAACCTGTCTCTGCCATAAATAACCGATGAGGCCTATCAGAGAAGCTAAAATTATAAATACTAAAATCAGCCTATTACGCATACTTCTTTATTATACCACCGAGAGATATTTTTTAATAGTCTTAAATGGTCGGGTGTAATTTTCAATCTCGATAAGACGTGCCAATCTTTTTTTATAATAATTTTTAAAATTTTAGCAAGATCGGGATCAATTTTTTTCCCGCAGATGTAATCAGCGCGCAGTTCCGGCTGATAGCCAAGGAGAGAAATAAGATTCCAGAAAAAATAATAGTACAAGAGCTCTAGTCTTACTCCGGTAATTTCTATCTTATTTAGTTTTTTAAAGATTTCCTCTAATAAATACCAAATTTTTTCGTCGGGCTCTTGATCTTTCACCAAATCATCTAAAATCCCGGAAACTTTATAAGCAATTCTTAGTCTTTTTAAATCAGCTTTAATATTCGCGAATCTCTCAACTAAAATGGTGTCAGTCAAAGTTTTATAATTTTTTCCCTGAATAAATTCAATTTCCGATAGATAAAAAATCTCAGCTCCTGACCTTAACTTTGAAGAAATTTTTCTAATTGCCTTTCCCAAAATTTCTAATTTTCCGAAATCCTTCGTGTAAATAGTAAATAATAAGTCCGCATCGCCACGATCCTCTTTTTTAAAGATAAAAGCCAAGGTCCGGTAATGAACGAACATTTATAATTTATTTTTTAAAAAACCCTCTGTATATTTTTTTTACCTTCTCTCTATCGTTTAAGCTAAGGTTAAGGTCTCCAAATGCTCCGTATTTACCTTTGTCTAACTCGTGCTCTATATTTTCAGGTTCTCTTTTGGCTTTTTCAAAAAGCGTACCAACCAATTTCGGATCTGATATATGATGACCCAGTCTCAGTCTTTCGTCTCTCAATAAACCAGTAACCTTGAAAGCTTCATTACTTTCTAACCACCTGTCAAATTCTTTTGTAGAAAAGTGCGATCTTCCTTTATATGGCCCTGTATCTTTGGGCGGTTCTTTTCGGAGGGGCTTATCAAATTTTTCTTTAGCCTGTCCCTGTCTCAGCTCTTGTTTTTTTTCGATTAAAGCCATATTTTAATTTTTTTTAATTGCTAACCATAGTTTTTGCTGGTCGACCATAATTTCTTTTTCAGCAGCAAAAACTTCTTTTTCTTTTTCTTTTCGGGCCAGATTTTTTATCTTACCCTCTTTTAGAATAAGGTTCTTGTTCTTTTCCAGAATTTTGTTTAATCCTCCTGAACCAAAATAGTTTATTGAAACTTTATCTTCTGGTTTAAAGCGGGCAATTTTTCTCATTTCTTGGATTTGCCGAATAATTTCTCTAATGAACCCTTCTTCTCTCAATCCTGGAGTAATTCTGGTATCAAGCTCTACTTCTCCTTTAATTTTAGGATCAAAGACTATTTCTTTGACATTGACTTCTTCCTTGATTAGGCTTAATAACTCTGCTTTATTTCTCAATTCATAATTCTTAATTCTTAATTCATTTAAGGGCTGTCTAACTTTAATTTTTGCCCTAGCTCTCTCGGCTAGACTTTTAGTTACCATCTCTCTGGCTTTCTCCATTTTCTTTTCTAATGCTCTACCAATCAATTTTTTACTCGCTTTCGGCCAATTCTCTAAATGAACAGAGTCTTGAATTTTTAATTTTGTCTGCCCTTTAGCGATTTTATCCTGTTTCGGCAGATTCTTAATTTTTTGATATATTTCTTCGGACAGAAAAGGAATAAATGGAGCGGTCAGCTTGCTTAAGGTCAAAAGTACATATTCTAAAGTATCAGCGGCTTCGTCAAAGCGCTTACGCGATCTCCTAATATACCACAGAGAGAAATCATTAATAATAAAATCTTCAATTATTCTAGCGGCCCCAGTTATGTCGTATTTATCTAGTTTTTGAGTTGCCTCCTGGATAACTCTGTTTAATCTTGATATGACCCATCGGTCCAGTAAAGAAATGGCTTTGTACTGACCCATTTCTATATCAGAATTTGATTTAAGGTTAAATTTACTTGTCTTAATATCTGTAGCGTAAGTTCTGTAAAAGGTAAAACAATTCCAAAGAGTCAAAATGAATCTCTTAAGCGCCTGGTCAACATCTTTTTCCGAGAAAAGCTTAGAGTCGTCGGGCTGATTAATAGTGTAAAAATACCAGCGAGTGGCGTCGGCTCCGTATTTTTCAACAAGATACCAGGGATCAGTCACGTTCCCTTTCGATTTTGACATTTTTTCTCCCTTTTCATCTAAAACATGACCTACCGAAAGAACATTTTTATAGGACGGACCCTTTCCAAGTAAAGAGGAGATAGCCAGTAAGGTATAGAACCATCCCCGAGTTTGATCAATTGCCTCTGAAATATATTCGGCCGGGAATTGAATTTTCTTATTAATCAAAGCTTTGTTCTCAAAGGGGTAGTGATACTGAGCGAAAGGCATGGCTCCGGAATCAAACCAACAGTCAATAACTTCAGGGACTCTTTCCATTGGGGCGTTACACTTTTGACAACAAAATTTTACTTCATCAATGTAAGGCCGGTGGAAATCTAATTCCATTTTTTCATTATAAGGCAGATCTTTGAATTCAAATCTCCTGAGCTCTCCTGTTTTTATTTCTTTTTTCTTGATGATAATTCTTGTAAATCGTTTTAAATCATAGCTATAGTTCGCCTTTTCAAGTAAGGTTAGGGGTCGTTGATGGCCAATAATTAAAATGTTTTTCCCTTGATGTTTTCTATCAACTTGTTTTAAAAATTCGTACATTCTCTTCTCTATATCAGTAAAATTTTCTCCTTTCGGAGGATTGACCCGGAAACGCTTTGAATAATATTCCAAGGGAGAGAGTTCTTTTTCTTTGTCCCAAAACCTGCCAATTTCTTTCACCGGCCTTCCGTTAAAAATACCAATATTTACTTCCCTAAGTTTTTTACTAAATTTGGGCCTTATTCCCAATTCTTTTCCGGCAATTTCAGCGGTTTGTTTTGTCCTTAAAAGATCTGACGAAAAGATCAGGTTAATTTTCTCCTTTTTTAATTTTTTGGTAGCTACTTTAACTTGTTCTTTTCCTTCTTTAGTTAAAGGACAGGGTATTTTTTCTGGCCAACAAGCGGCAACATCTTTTAAATTTCTCAGGGATGTTCCATGTCTTAAAAGGAAATATTTGTTTTTGCTAAATTTTTGCGACACTAAATCTTTCTTCGATCCGATTATTTCAAAACAACCACATTTTTTACATTGCCAAATGGGCAAAGGCGTCCCCCAGTATCTTTCTCTAGTTAAGGCCCAATCTTTTACTTCTTTCAGCCATTCGCCGAATCTTCCTTTTTTTAAATGGGCTGGAAGCCAGTTAGTTTTTTGATTATTTTTAATTAAATCTTTTTTGATTTGAGTCATCCTAATAAACCAGGATTCTTTAGCGTAATAAAAAAGGGGCGAATGGCATCGCCAACAAAAAGGATAATCGTGTTCATATAATTCTCTTTTGAAAAGGATATTTCTATTTTTTAAATCCTCAATTATTAAGGGGTCAGCCTCTTTAATGAACATTCTCGCCCATTTCTTAACTCCCAACTTAAACCTCCCTTCTTCATCAACCGTTAAGAGTGTCGGCAAGTTATTCTTCTTGCCTGTTATCATGTCTTCTTCGCCAAAGGCCGGAGCTATATGAACCAACCCAGTTCCCTCTTCCAGAGAAACAAAGTCAGCCAGAATCACCCTGTAAGCCCCCTTAATAACCTCTTCACTGAAGGGATAGAGCGGTTGGTACCTTAAATCAACTAAATCTTTTCCCCTAAACTCCTTGACGACTTCTCCTTTCGCCCTGCAGGCCTTTATTCTTTCTTTGGCTAAAATTAAGTATTCTTTGTCAATTTTTACTTTAACGTAAGTAATTTCTGGGTTTACAGCTACCGCAACATTACCCGGCAACGTCCAGGGAGTAGTTGTCCAGACTAACAGAGAGGCGTTTTTGAATTCTGGATTTAAAACTGGAAACTTGATATAAATTGCTGGCTCTCTTATTTTTTCATAACCCAAAGCTACCTCATGACTTGATAGGCTTGTGCCACAACGAGCGCAGTAAGGGATCACCTTATAGTCTTTATATAAAAGTCCTTTTTGCCAAATTTGTTTAATAATCCACCAAACCGTTTCGATATAGTTCGGCATATAGGTAATATAAGGATTTTCTGTGTCTAGCCAGAAGGCGATTCTTTCGGTTAAATTCTCCCAGTCTTTCTTATAATTCCAGACGGATTTCCGACATTTTTTGTTAAACTTAGCAATTCCGTATTTTTCTATTTCTTTTTTTGATTTCAGCCCTAATTTTTTCTCAATTTCTAATTCTACCGGTAAACCGTGAGTATCCCAACCGGCCTTTCTCAAGACTTTAAAACCATGCATGGTTTTATATCGACAGATAATATCTTTAAAAACTCTAGTTAAAACATGATGGAGGCCGGGTTTGGCATTGGCTGTTGGCGGCCCTTCATAAAATACGAAATTCGGCGTCCTCTTGCGCTTCTGAATAGATTTTTCAAAAATTCTATTTCGCTGCCAAAATGTCAATATTTTCTTCTCAGTCTTGGGAAAATTTATTTCCATGATTTTGTTTACATTCTCTCTGGAGCAGAAATTCCCATTAAAGCTAAAGTATTCTTTAAAACAATTTTAGTAGCCAAAATCAAAGCCAAACGAGCTTTTAACAAAGATTTGTCCTTCGCTAAAACCTTACAATCTCTGTAGAATCGATGGAAAGCAGTTGCCAACTCTGTCGAATATTGTGGTAATCGCTGCACTTGATAATCTTTAGCAGTCTCCTCAATAATCTCTGGTAATCTGATTAGCTGCTTGATCAAGTTAAACTCTGAAGGGTGAACTAACAATTTCAGGTTGGAATCTTGGAATCGAGGATCGGAAATTTTTCTCAAGATACTACAGATTCTGGCGTGGGCGTATTGAACATAATAAACTGGATTTTTTTCTGATTGCTTTTTAGCTAACTCCAAATCAAATTCCATCTGGGTATCCAGCGACTTGGTTAGATATAAGAATCTGGCCACATCAAGGCCAACTTCATCAATTAAGTCTTCGAGGGTAACTATATTTCCTTTTCTTTTTGAGATTTTCCCCCGTTTTAGCCTGACCACCTGAGAAATTAAAATATCTAAATCTCCTTGGTATCCTAGCATTTTAGCTATCGCTTTTATTTTTGAAACATGCCCTTGGTGGTCAGCTCCCCAGATATTAATAATTTTTTTAAAACCTCTTTTAATTTTATAATCGTGGTAAGCAATATCGGTCAGGAAATACGTTGATTGGCCGTTTCTTCTGACTAAAACTTCATCTTTCTGGTTAAACCCTGAAAGGTCTAACCAGAGAGCATTGTCTTTTTTGTAAACTAATTTTTTAGTTTCTAAAAAATCGTAGACTTTTTTTATCTTACCTTGGCGATATAGATTTTGCTCCGAAACCCACAAATCAAATTTGATTTTCAGCTTTTCTTCTGTAAAACTCCTAATATCACCAAAAATATTTTGACCTAAGAGGTATCCTGCCTCGCTTTCTGATTTCACTTTTTTAAAGTAAGGTGCCAACCTCCGAATTACACGTTTCAAATGAGGAGTTAAATAACTTTTCCCCTGCCCTAAAGCTGTTCTTCCTAATTCCTGAATTTGAGTATTGTTTTTGGCGTCGTTAATATAATACTCTCTAAGCGCTCTGTATCCGGCCTTCTCCAAAATATTTGCTAAACAATCACCAAAAAAGGCTCCCCGGCCGTTACCAACGTGCAAAGGGCCGGTGGGATTAGCTGAAATAAATTCTACCAGAACCTTCTGGTGCTTCCCAATTTTTAATTCTCCGAACTTTTTGTCTCGTTTTAAAATCTCCCTTACCTGTTTTTGTAAATGCTCTTTAGAAAGAAAAAAATTAATAAAACCATTCTTCGCCTCTACCCGCTCTAAAATAGTAGATTTTATCTGTTTGGCGATCTCTTGGGGATTTTCCTTGATCGCCATTGCCACATTAGTAGCGTAATCACCACAATCTTTTGCTGACGATCGGCTCACCTCAACTTCAACCTCTTTTTTATAGAGATTTTTGATTGCTCTGGCTGTCAATTTTTTGATTTTTTCTTTCATCATTTCCTTCATTTTATCTTAATTTTTGTTAAAATAAAAGAGGTGAAAGTTATAGCAGAGAACAAAAAGGCTTATTTTAATTATCAGATCCTGGAGAAATTCGAGGCAGGAGTTGCTTTGATTGGCCAAGAAGTGAAATCGATAAAAACAAGAGGAATAAATTTGGTAGGATCATACATAATAGTTCGGAACGAAGAAATATATTGGATTGGGTCCAAAATCCCCGCTTATCAACCCAAAAACGCGCCGTCAGATTATGATCCTGAGAGGTCGCGAAAGCTCCTTTTAAAAAAAGCAGAGATTAAATATTTAATCGGCAAATCAAAACAAAAAGGCTTGACTTTAATACCCTTAAGGGTATATACTAAAAATGGGAAGATAAAAATTGAATTTGGAATGGCCAAGGGAAAGAAAAAATTTGACAAAAGAGAGTTAATCAAAAAGCGGGAAACAGAAAGAGAGATCGAAAGAGTTTTAAAGCGGGGGCGCGTGGAGTAGACGGGAAATCAGCCAAGATAGGCAAGCCGAGCAAGGTAGGCCAACTCGTAAAACTACCTACCAAGGATATAAGCGCCAACTTATTCCAAAAACCCGCATTAGCCTACGCTTAATGCGGCATCCGGTTCGCTGATTCTCGATAGGCGGAAAATGGGTGTTATATTATCGAGATAGATAGCCCTTTTTAAAGTCTAGAAAGACTATCAAAAAAAATAGACTAAAAGCAGAAAGATTTCCGCCCAATTGATACTTTCTACTAATTGTTAAATTGGGACAAGCTTGTAGATCTATCTCTGGAAAATTTTCCGGACGCGAGCCCACAACTCGCCGCCTCCATATAAAATCAATCTTGGAATTTGCTAAAGAAGCCACTAGTCAATAACCAAATAAGGGCAAGAGAGGTAAAATTAATTGACCAAAGCGGAAAGCAGGCAGGGGTTATCCCGCTACTAGAGGCGCTCCGTATAGCTGAGGAGCGCGGTTTAGATTTAATTCAAGTGACAGAAAAAGTAGAGCCTCCAGTCTGCAAAATAATGGATTATGGAAAATATTTATATTGGTTGCAAAAGAAAGAAAAAGCGGCAAGAGGAAGCAAGGGTAGCGAATTAAAAGGAATAAGATTGGGCTTCAATATTTCTCTACATGATTTAGAAATAAGAGCTCACCAAGCTGAAAAATTTTTAAAAAAGGGGGATAAGGTTAAGATAGAAATGGTCTTACGGGGAAGGGAAAAGGCTCTTGGAGGCTTCGCCAAAGGAAAAATCAGCCAATTTCTGGAAATTTTAGAAAAACTTGTCCCCATTAAAATTGAAAGGGAATTAAAAAGAGAGGTAAGAGGATTCACAATGATTATCGCTAGGGCGTAATTTTATGAGAAAGTCAATTATCAAACGGTTCAAAATTACAAAAACTGGTAAGGTACTGCGGAAAGCAACCGGCCTTGACCATTATCGGGTCAAAAAAACTGGAGAGGAAAAAAGAAAAAGCCGAAAATGGGTTGAGATTTCAAGGGCGGAATCAAAGAAGATAAAGAAACTTTTAGCTTCTTAGTTTTGTTATGACACGAGTAAAAAGAGGCAAAATCGCTCATAAACGAAGAAGGTATGTTTTAAAGCATGCTAAGGGTTTTCGTTGGGGAAGAAAGAAAAAATACCGCCTAGCCAAAGTGGCCCTCATGAAGGCTTGGCGCTATGCTTATCGAGACAGAAAAGCCAAAAAAAGAGATTTTAGGGCGCTTTGGCAAACCAGGATTAATGCCGCCTGCCGGCTTTATGGAATGTCTTATAGCAAATTCGTCTACGGATTAAAGAAAAATAAAATTGGGGTTGACCGAAAGATCCTGTCTCAACTCGCCCAAAATCATCCTCAAATTTTCGAAAAAATACTTGAGAAAGTAAAAAGTCAAAAGCCTACCCCAAGAGAGACTCAAGAGTAAGTAAAGTACTCAAGGGTAGGCTTCTTTCTAGATCAAGCTCTCAAGTCATCCTTCTTTCTCGACACCTACTATTTCCCAAGCTCCTTTGCGGGGCCACTCTGGTATTGTCATAGAAAAAGCTCTTATTTTCCCGTTAGCGTCAGCTGTGGCCTTAAGCTCTTCGACTGTCAGGGGATCAAAGTTTGAACAGAAGCATCTAGGACACGTTTCCACTTCCTGCTCACAGACTAATTTACAATCTCTACATTTTCTGAAGGGTGTAAACTGATTGGCTTTTGAGCTTTCTGGCAAGGTGCACCTCCTTTTTTGTTAAATTATAGCTGTCTAACCTCAAACTACCACAGCTATTCTTAAAAATCAAGTTAATTAAATCGGTCTAATGTCAGCCCCTTTTTGGAGCTGTTTTGTGTTTCTAAATCCCTGTTTTTGCAGAGATTGCTTTACTCCCACAATTAATTTGGGGAGGAAATCATGCCCGGAGCCACGATAAGGTACCTTGGTTACTACTCCCTCGGCAACCTTGATTTTCACTTTATCTACGGCGTATCTAACAGCTGAGGTTCCTTCCATCGCCTCTAAAGATCCCATACCTCGATATTTCTTAACCATTCTGTCTCCTTCATAGTCAAACTCTGCCTGGCCAGGAGACTCATCCAATCCAGCTAGGATACTCCCCATCATTACAGTATGAGCTCCTAGAGCTAAGGCCTTGGTAATATCGCTAGGCTTTTGAGGTTCTTCGGCTTCTTCATCGATTATTTTAATTCCTCCATCGGCAATTAATGGCATAAAACCATATTTGGGTTCTAATTTTTTAGCCTCCTGACAGCAATCCCAGACAGCTGAAGCCTGGGCCCTGCCGGTACCCAACTCTTGTTGGGTGATACAAGCGGCTCCTGGTCCTAGGCCAATTTTAATAGCGTCGCAATAATCGAATCCTTGTTCAATTATTTCCCTGACGACTTTAGCCGAAGCGACATTACCCATAATAACATCAAGGGTCGGGAAATTTTCTTTACAATACTTGGCAATGGCAAATTGTTCTTTAAAAACGACACTTGCCTCGATATTAATCCCGTCTACGCCGGCAGCAAATGCCTTGCCAATTCTTTCCTTGGCTAATTTTAATCTTCCCTCGACGGCGATGAAAGCCCTCAGTTGGTTGTTCTCGTTCTCGGTAGCTAAAGGAAATTGTTCATTCTTCCTGATGTCAGAGTCAGTAACTAAAGCGGCTACCTTATCTTCCTTATCAATGATCAGTAAGGTATCAAGATTATGTTCTCTTAAGGTTTTTATCGCTAGAGACAACTCTTTTTTATCAACTGTTTCTGACTTCTTAGCAACTATTAATTTTTCTCTTGGCGTCATCACTTCTTTCAGTTCGGTTTCCATATCTTGTCTATATCTGACATCGCGATGAGTAACAATGCCTAATAATTTTGAAGTTAAGGTACCATCTGCAGTAATAGGAACACTGAAAAATCCATGTTTTTCGTTGACGTCATAAACGTCTCTAATCTTATTTCTGGGAGACAAAACTATAGGATCAAAGACGAATCCTGCCTGGAACTTTTTAACTTTTTTAACTTCCTCAATCTGCTCATCGATGGTCGGGAAGTTATAATGGATAACACCTATTCCTCCGTAAAGAGCCATGATAATTGCCATTTCAGCTTCGGTAACTGTATCCATAGGAGCGGAAACAAAAGGGTTTTTGAGTGCTACCCTTTTAGTAAAATGAGTAGTTAAATCAACCTCGTCTCTTTCAAAATCGGGGAAACGACTTGGAATCAAAGTAACATCTTTATACCAAAACTCTTTATTTTGGAGGTCGGAATGTAATTTTGCCATTTGAATTAATTATTATACCTTCTTTTTTCAATAAAGCAATCTTTCTTTTGGCGCCGTATCGGTAACCGCCGATTTCACCGTCCGATCTTATTACCCGGTGACAAGGAATTGTTTTAAAATCAGGGTTCTTATTCAGAATATTACCCACTGCTCGCCAAGCCCGAGGCCTATTTGCTAACCTTGCTACTTCTTTATAAGTTAAAAATCCCCCGCGGGGAATTTTTCTTACGACCTTAAAAACTTGTCCTGAAAGATTAAACATGATTGAATTATTTTTTTGGTTTGCCGTGAGACCAAATCGCCATTTGAGGAAAGGGAATTTCAATCCCTTCTCTGTCGAAAGATTTCTTTAGCCTTCGTCTAAACTCTCTCAAGGTGTCCCATTGTTTTAAGGGCTGGGTTTCTCCTAAAACCTTAATCATCACCGCTGAATCACTAAATTTATCCGGGCCTGAACCAAGAACCTGGATTGGTTTTAAAATATATTCTTTCCATGGTTCTTCCTGCGCCATCTGGTTACCCACCCTATTAATTATTTTTATTACCTTATCTAAGTCTTCTTTATAGGCAACAGCAACATCCATGTGGGCTCGTGAATAGCCATGGGTTAAATTAGCAGCCATCTTAAAGGAACCATTGGGTATATGCATTTCTTTGCCGTCGAGGTCGCGCATAATGGTTTTTCTCAAGGTGATATCTTCCACAAAGCCACAGGTGTCATCTAGGCAAACCACGTCGCCTACCCGGTACTGGTTTTCTAAAATTATAAACATACCAGCTAAAAAATCGCGTACCATCCACTGGGCGCCAAAACCTAAAGCCACGCCCAAAAGCCCGGCTCCGGCTAAGATAGGTCCAATGTCTAAACCCGCTTCAGACAAAATCATCATCGCAACTACCATCCAGACAAAAACCCTCAGAGCGCCGTTGAAAATCCCGATCAACGTTTTCTGTCTTTTAACTGCGCCGTCCTTGGTGCGATCCTTAATTTTAATTCCTTTTGCTATCGCGCTTTCAATTATTTTGGCCCCGAAGTGTGTAATCAAGAAAGCACCAACCAAAATTGCCAAAATTTTCAATCCACTTGATAAAAAATCCGGATTTAAACCTTGAAAAAACTGCATCATATATTTTTATTATACTCCGTTAGAAATTTTAGGACAAATTTTTTTATTTATCTAATTATTCAAGTTTCTAATAGGGTTATGCTAACTCTTTGAAAATCTTTAGATAGTCTCTTAAGACTCGAGGTACTAAAAAATCTCTCCTAACTGTTTGCCGAGCTGCTTTCCCTAATTTTTCAGCTAATTGAGGATTTTTGATTAGCTGAATAATTCTCTTTGACAGTTCCTGGGGACCAGAACTTAAAAATCCATTTTTATTATTTTGAATTTGAAGCCTTATCCCTTCTGCTGGACCGCCAACCACCGCTTTTCCTTTCCACATTGCTTCAGTAAGCGACAGCCCAAACCCTTCGCGGGTTGAATTTTGGACAATTACTTCCGAAGCAACCTGAATAGCATTAACAAAAGAATGAATTTCTAAGCTCCCTAACATTTCCGGATCAAAGAAAAGAAAAATATCGGGGTCTTTTTCCGCTTTTTCTTTAACAAGGCTATAAACCTTCATTGCCTCTGGATCATCTTTGGCTAAGAAAAAACCAACTAAAGCCAGCTGCAAATCGGGAACCTTCTTTTTAAGCATTTGATAAGCCTCAATTAATTCCAAAAATCCTTTCCAAGGATCGAAACGAGAAACCTGAGAAACCAAAGGTCTTAAAGGATTTACTCCATAACTTTTTAAAATCTCTTTTGAGAAATCTAAATTTAGCGGTTGGTTTTTGTGGGCCAGAGGATCGATGGCTGGAGGAAAAACCATCGTCTTCCTTCTTATCTCTTTTTTAATAAATCTTTTTGAGCTGAGAATAATTTTGTCGTACATCCCAAAAATTCCGGAGAAGAATTTCCAAGCCTCAGGGTTCGGCAATGTTAAATCAATATGTATTCTACAAATTGCCGGGTGGAAATGGGGTAAATACAAAATTACACCGGCCGGTTGGGGGTCGTGAATTATCCAGACATCGGGCTTCATGTCTCTCATTAAGTTAGCCGATCTTTCTATATGCTCCAGGTATCTCACTCGTTGCCAAAAAGGGATGACATATTCTTTCCCCTGAAGGGCATTATGAATTTCTTTAGTAATTTTAAAAAAATCTTCTCTTGGCGGAATAGTATACCACTCAGCTCTTATCCCTATTCCTTTCATTAAGGGGACCAAACTTCTTAAAAGCTCAGCGACCCCACCGCCCCGGGGCGTAGCATTTACTTGAAAAACCCTCAGACCCTTAAGACCCTTAGCCAGCCTGGCTATCTCCTCAAAAAGATCTCCCGAGATCAGCTCTCTATAGTCCTCTAATTTTTGATGGTTAGTTCTAACTAATGGCAACATAATTCTTTAAATATTCATTAGCCTTTTTGAGAACCTTTTTAGCATTTTTGAAGGTTAGTTGTCTCAGGGCCTCGGAATATGGTAGCCATTTATACCCAATGTGTTCTCCAGAAATTTTTATTTCTTTTGTTTTTGTTTCTACCAAATAAAAAGTAACGAATTTTAGAATGTTTTCATCCCCCCATTTAAAAAAATATTTAATCGTTTCTTGAAATTCTTTAAGAAATTTAATATCTTGTAGGCCCGTTTCTTCTTCAACTTCTCTTCTGACGGTATCTTCCGATTTTTCTCCTTTCTCAATGTGCCCTTTGGCTAAATCCCAATATTCTTTTCGAGCCCGTGAACCAGAGGGGTAATGCAAAAGCAAAAATAATGGTTTTTCACTCTCTTTTCTGAAGATTATTGCTCCGGCTGATTTTTCAACTGGCATATTTTAGCATTATAACAATTTTAAAAATAAACCAAAATGGCTTCTTTCAAGGAACCATTTTCAAGAATAATGGTCATTAAATTCTATTTCTAAAAAAGGAGATAACTTACTGCCTAAAAAACTTTAATAATTTTACTAAGGGGTGCGCGTTAATAATATTTGCCTTCTCGGCCCACCCCCTTCTCGCCTGGGCAATACCCAATTCAATATACCTTAATTGATCTTTATGATGAGCGTCGGTATTGATTACCATTTTCACTCCAGCCTCTTTTGCTCTTCTAATATTTTGATCGTTTAAATCTAGCCTCTCAGGGCAAGAATTAATTTCCAAAATCACCCTATATTCTTTAGCCGCTCTCAAAATTTTATCAAAATCGCACTGAAACTCGTCTCTTTTTTTTAGGATTCTCCCAGTTGGATGAGAAATAATATTAATGTAAGGATTTTTCATGGCCCGAATTATTCTTTCTGTCATCCGTTCTTTTTCTATCTTAAAACTAGAGTGAATTCCGGCAATAGCATAATCTAATTCTTTGAGGGCTTCGTCTTTAATGTCAATTGTGCCGTTATTTAAAATATTAGTCTCAGCCCCCTGTAAGATTTTGAAATTCTTAAGCTTAGAGTTTACCTTATTAATCTCCTTTCTCTGTCGGGCTAATTTCTTTTCATCTAAACCGTGTTCAATCCTTAAGAACTTGGTATGATCAGAAATTCCCAAATATTCATAGCCCAATTTCTGAGCTGCCTTAACTAGTTCCTGAATTGAATTCACTCCTCCGTCCCAACTGGAGTGACAATGCAGGTCGCCCTTAATATCTTGGTAGCCAATAACCCTTGGGAGTTTTCTCTCTAGGGAAGCCTCTACTTCACCTTGATCTTCTCTCAACTCTGGTTCCATCCACTCCATGCCAAGTTTTTTGTAAACTTCCCCCTCGGTTTTACCGGCAATTATTTTTTTACTCTTAAATAATCCGTATTCTGAAAGTTTTAATCCTTTATTGATGGCTATCCTTCGGGTAGCTATATTGTGCTCTTTGGACCCAGTAAAATATTGAAGGGCCGAACCGTAACTTTTTTTAGGCAAAACCCTTACGTCTATATCAAAACCCTCTTCTACCCTGACAGAGCATTTCGTCGAACCCTTACCCCAAACCTTTATCACTTCTGGTTGAGAAACAATAAAATCCATCACCTTTTGTGGTTTTCTTGAAATAACCAAAAAATCAGCATCGCCGATTGTTTCCTTCATTCTTCTAACTGAGCCCGCATAATCTACTCTTTCCACTTCTTTTAATGCTTGCAGTTTCGAGTAAATCATTCTGACTCTCGGCAAAATTTCTCCTAAGAGAAATCGTCCTTTGTCTCTCTTCAAAAAAGCAATTCCTTCTAGAATGTTTTTTTCAGTCTTCTCATCAAATCCAAATAAATGAGCAACCTGATGAGTTTTGGCAGCTTTTTCTAAATCCTTTAAACTCCTGATGCCTAACTTCTGATGAAGAACTTTTACCCTCTTTGGACCCAATCCTTCTACTGCTGTTAACTCTTCCACCTGAACAGGTGTTTTTTTTCTTAGATCTTGATAATACTTGACTTTTCCGGTTTTTAGATATTCTTCAATCTTTCCTGCAATGCTTTTGCCCACTCCGGGAATTTTTTCCAAAGCTTTAATTCCTCCTTGTTTATAAATTTCTTCCACATCTTCTTCTAAGCTTTCTAAGGTAATAGCTGCTTTCTGATAGGCATAAGGCTTAAAGGTTATTCCTTCCATTTCCAAGAAATCAGCAATCTCATATAAAACATTGGCTAATTCTTGATTCTTCATGTTCTTATCCTTTAGGCAAATAAGGTTCCTGAAGTCCTTTTGCTTCAGGGGTCCGAGGGATAGAATTATCTTTGGGTGCAATATCCTTATAAATCAGAAATGGCAAGAAGGCGCTAGCCAACGCAAAAAATGCTACCCCCATAAACAGAACATCAAAACCAAATTTGACAGCAATTACTCCCCCCAAAGCTCCCGATGTGGCCGCTCCAATCCCAATAACGGTACTTCTAGTTGACCATTCAAAGGCTTCTTTCCCCCTATCAATGTGACGAGTAAAAATGGCACACCATCCAGGAATATTCATTGCCATCCCTAAAGAATAAACTCCCTGGCACAGATAAATATGCCAAGGTAAATAACTAAAAATGTAGCCTAAAACAGCTAAAGTCGCTAAAAAGTTACCAATTACCACGAACCATAAATCATCTCTTTCTCCCCTAATTTTATCTAAATACTGACCGAAGGGAATTTGGAAAATTGATTTTACCCCCCAATAAATTCCCATAGTAAAACCGGCTATTTCTGTCGCTTCTATTGTGTCCCCAGCTGTAATTCTTTGAGCAATAAAAATAGCAAAAATTGGAGTAATAAACCCAAAACCAGTTAGAAGGGCAACGTCAGAAGCAATCATTACCTTAATCACTTTGTCAATTGACTTCAACATAATCAACTACTAAATATTTTTATCGTTATTCCTCTCCCCCTGAGTGGACTATTAAAATCTAGAGGCCACTTTAGCCTTGTTTTCTTTAAACAAGATATTCCCCAATAATATTATTCCCAACCAGAGACATCGATAAAAACCTTCCTCCGACTATATTTCGCGAAATCTGTTTCTAAGAAAGGCTACAATTTCAGAGCCAACCTCTGGAGCGTCCCAAAAATAATCATGCCCCGGAGCTTGGATAGCTTGAGAAAATGAAAGATCTTGTCTTTTTATTTTTGCTGAAAGCCATTTGCGGGGTGAGTTTAACAAAGAGAAAAGCAAAATTTTAATTTTCCCTTTAGCTAAACTGTCTTTCCCGGCATTGTTTAATTGAAGAATATTTTCTGGCTCAGAAATGTTGGCCCAAAAAGGTGTTCCCGCGGTAATAACTATAACTGAACCTCTAGCTTCTTCGGAAATTTTCTCATAGGTTTCATTGGCAAAAGCTCCGCCAGCAGACAACCCTGTCACGATAACTTTTTTATCTGGCATTTTTTCAACCAAAGACTCAATTTCTCTCGCCAGAAGATTCGAAGAAGACTCAAAAGAATTTAAAAAATCTTTGGCCCCAGCTATTCTGCCAAAAAAATCATCTTTGGTTCTGGCATAAGGAATGACTAAAGAATTATAGCCCCAATCGTTAAGTGTTTTTTGAATTCCTTCAATAATCGGTGCGAAATCTTTAGCTTCTTCTAGAGAGGTATTTCCCCAACCACCGGAATTAAAAATAATAATGACGTCGGCCTGCGGGACCGGGTTTAAAAACTCCTCAAGTTGAATATGTTCTGGAAAACCCGTCGGACTGAAAAGAAAAAGTAGGCCATTTAAAGCAACCAAAGAGATGGTAAGGTATTTTATTTTTTTCATCTTCAACAAAACTTTTTTTCTAAGGCCTTTATAAATTCAAGTAGGGTAGAATTATCCACTAATTCTTCTATCTGAATCCACCAAGGCTCAATTGCAAAACGTTTTTCTTTTTTATAATACTCTAGGGCCTGTAATAAATTTTCTACACGGTCTACTTGACGAACGAACCTACCTTCCGGTGTTAATCCCCTTTCGTAGTCAAGCCAAAGACTTTCTATTTCTTTTTTTGTCGTAGGGGCCAGTTTAAAAATTAATTTTTTCAATGCCGTATGTTCTTTTTTGTATTTCTCGGAAAAAAATTTTTCTTTTTCTTTTTTAGAAAATCTTGGCCATTTTTGGGTTAGTTTTCTCCGTTCCTTCTTATTTCTCGGATGGAGCTGGTGGTAAGGAGTAGTATCTCCGGCATAAACCTCGCAAATATCATGAATTAGAGAAATTTTAATAACTTTATTCACATTAAGCCTTCTCTTCTTTCCTAAAAGCCAGGCCATAATAGACATTCGAAAACTGTGAGCGGCAATTGTTTCCGGGTTTTTTATTCCCCTTAATACCCACCCTCGTCTTGGCATCTTTTTTAGTTTTCCGACTTCAATTAAAAAATTAACGATGTTCTTCATAAAATTAAACCAGGCTTTTGTCCTGGCTTAATGATATCAAAATTTTAAACTAATTTGAAGTTCTTAAGAAGTTTGATACTTTATTTTTTTAATCTTATAAATTGTTTTTACGGGGGAGGAGACTAAAACTGCGTCGCCGACCTTGTGTCCTAAAAGGATTCGGCCGACCGGTGATTCATTTGAAATCTTACCAACCGTTGGGTTAGCCTCTAAGGTCCCGACAATTTCAAACTCATCTTTTTGCCCGTCTATTTCTACTAAAACCTTTGCCCCTAGCTGGACAATATTTTGTTTTTCTTTTGGAGGCGGTTTAATCAACTGAGTATTTCTTAAGATATATTTCAACTCCATTATCCTTGACTCTAAAAAGCTTAAATCTTCCTGGAAAGAGAGGTATTCCGGGTTTAAATCTTCTGAATGCCAAATTTTAGGAACCTCTCCCTTGGTTTTGGATATTTTAAGACTATTTAAATCTTGGAGCTCTTTCTTGAGCTTTTCTAGGCCTCCTTTGGTTAAATAAAACTTTTTTTCTTGGGCCATTTTTTTAAAAAATCCCCTTGGCGAGGGGATAAGTTTTCCAGAAGAATTATTTATTCAACTTTCCCCTCGTAAAATCAACGGACCAGAAACATAAATAGCGATGCAGCCTTTCTTACAAGCAGCGCATGAGTCGATAAGATTTAATTGATTTCTTTCCTTTGGCATCATTGTATTACCTTTTATATTATATTCCTTTAAAAGCCCTTGTCAAGAGGGCTTTGATTCTCTAAAACTTCTGTTTTAGAATTGATTAAGGGAATCGATTGGCCAGAGATTTATCTTTTTTATTTAGTAAAATAATCTAAAAAGATATGGCCTTGTTTTAGAGATTATCTTAACAGATTTAAATTTTTATTCCGATGATTGAAATTGACGGTTCATTTGGTTCCGGTGGTGGCCAGATTCTGCGTACGGCTTGTGCCCTGGCTGCGATAACTAAAAAGCCCTGCCACATATTTAATATAAGAGTTAAGCGACCAAAGCCTGGCTTGATGCCGCAACACCTTTTTGGTCTTCAGGCTCTAGCTCAGATTTGTAAAGCTAGACTAGAGGGTGACGAGCTTGAATCAAAAGAAATCAAATTTTATCCCGGAGAAATTTACAAAGACCGAATTACCATCAATATCCCAACGGCAGGGAGCATTACTTTAATTTTGCAAGCATTAATCCCGCCAGCCCTATTTGTGCCAAGCATTACAAAAATTTCTTTTAATGGCGGGGCGACCGACACCTTTTTCTCGCCGACGATCGATTATTTCAGATATGTTTTTTTGAAAATTATAGAAATAATGGGGGCGAAAGTTAAAATTAACGTTTCAAGAAGGGGTTACTATCCAGAAGGTGAAGCAAAAATGGAGGCCGAAGTTTTTCCATCAGAATTAAAGAACCTTAATTTATTAAAAAGAGGGGCATTCAAAAAAATTACTGCAATCTCCGGAGCCTCAACTTCTCTAAGAAATAAAAAGGTAGCTGAGCGTCAGTTAGCTGGAGTAAGAGAAGTTTTGGGTAAATTTAAATTACCAACTGAGGAAAAAATTGAATATTTTGATGTTTGTTGCCCGGGAAGCCAAATTTGTTTGATCGCCGAGTTTGAAAATACAACAATTGGCACCGATAATCTTGGAAGGCTTAATAAAAGAGCTGAAGATATTGGAAAAGAAGCGGCTTTAGAGCTCCTGAAAGAACAAAAATCTGGAACTTGTTTAGACAAATATTTGGCGGACCAAATTCTTCCTTATCTGGCCCTCTTGCCCGGGAAAAGCCAGGTCGCTTGTTCAGAAATTACAAAACATTCCCGAACTAACATTTGGGTAATTGAAAAATTCCTAGATGGGGAATTCGAAATAGAAAATAGTTTAATCTCTTGGAGTCCTAAAAAAATTTAAGCATCAAAGAAGCGACAGAGAAATAGATTACCAAGGTTAAAACATCTCTAACAATCGTAGCAAAGGGTCCAGAGCCAATGGCTGGGTCTTTTTTTAGACCTTGCAACAACCAAGGAACTAGAACAGCAATGAGACAAGCGCAAATTACGGTCAAGAAAAGAGAGACGCCCAAAATAATTCCTATGTTCAAAAGCCCAAACCATAAAAAAGAAATCAAAGCAAGAAAGGCCCCTAATATCAAAGCGATGACAAGGCTAATTTTTATTTCTTTTAAAAAATATTTTCTTGCATCTAGTCGTGAATCTAGGGCCAGATTCCTGATAAATAAGGTTTGGGCTTGGACGCCAACTGCGTCAGCCATATAGACAATTAAGGGAATGAAGGCGGCTAGAACAAAATTAACCTTTAGGGGGCCCTCGAAAAAGGTGACTATTTTAGCGGCAAAAAGGCCTCCAAGAAGACCGAAAATCAACCAAGGGAGTCGAATCTTAGCCAGAACAGAGACCGGGAATTGTAAGGTTTTATTTAAAATGACATCACGTTTAGAAATTCCGGCAAAACGCAGAATATCTTCAACGTTTTCTGAATGTAGAATCCCCAGAATGACGTCTGAGGGGACAACGCCCAGAAAAATATCCTCTTTATCAACTACCGGAACTGACTTAAGGTTATACTTTAAAGCTAAAATTGCTACTCTTTCCTGGTCGGTATGAGGACGAGCTCTTATAACGTCTTTTACCATCAGGTCTTTGACCTTACTTTCTTCTGGTTTCTGAAAAACATCTTTTAAAGAGAGAACGCCTGCTAGTTTCCCTTTTCGATCGATAATATAAACATAATTCAGGGTTTCAAAGTCATTGGCTTTTTCAAAAAGTCTTTTACGGATATCTGAAACTCTTTCTTCCGGTACGGCCTTAGGGACATCATCTATCATTCTTCTGCCGGCTGATTCTGGTGGATACCTATTAGACATTGTCTTATTTTAGTAAAATTAAAGGGTTAATGCCGCTACCATTAGTCGTATTTTAAGTTAGAATATTTTCCGCAGCGGTCGTTCCAGCGGGCAACGACCTCTCCATCTATCCTGGCTTCAATTACTTCACAATTATTAGGGCAGCTTTTACATTGGAAAGAGGTACATTTTATATTCTTATCTGAAATTTCAAAGCCTAAGAACTTAGTTTTTTGAGGATGATTTTCTTTAACAAGGAGCGCTACTCCAAAAGCTCCGATGACTGTGTTATAAGGAGGAACAATAATTTTCTCTCCTAGGGCCTCTTTAAAGGCCCTTCTCATTCCTAAGTTCTCCGAAACCCCTCCCTGAAAGACAATGGGCGGCTTAATATTTTTTCCTTTAGCCACATTATTTAGAAAATTTCTTGCTAGCCCCTGGCAGAGACCAGCCACAATATCTTCAGTAGAATAACCAATTTGTTGTTTATGAATCATGTCTGATTCAGCGAACACGGTACATCTTGATCCTATATTAGTTGGGTTGTCTGATCTCAAGGCTATTTCCCCAAATCTCTCAATTGGTAATTTTAAGCGAGAGGCCTGAGCATCAAGAAAAGAACCAGTACCAGCAGCACAAATAAGGTTCATAGCGAAATCAACCGCCACCCCATTTTCTAAAATAATAATCTTGGAATCCTGGCCACCGATTTCAATGACTGTTCTAACCTCGGGCACAAAAAAGGAAGCACCCTTGGCATGAGCCGTGATTTCATTTTTAACCAAATCTGCTCCAGTGATTACTCCGGCTAACTGGCGAGCCGAACCTGTAGTTCCTACGCCAGATACTTCAATGGCTGGATTATATTTTGAGATATAATTCTTTAACTCTTTCAGTCCCTTCTGAATAACCTCAATCGGATCTCCTTCTGTTCTCAAATAGAGCGAGCTCAAAATTTGGTTTTTCTCATCAATCAAAACCAGATTAGTAGAGATAGAGCCAACATCTATACCTAAATAAGTTTTCATAATTATTATTGTTTGCTATTATAATGATTTCTGACTACGTCTATAAAGGCCTCCAACCGAGTATTGATTCCTGCCTCAGCTACTTGCTCATCTAAAGACAAAGACAAAAAGGGGATACCTGATTCCAAATGAATCTTTTCTAAAATTGGCCTGACCGTGACCTCCGGCATACAGCCGAAAGGTAATAAGTGGATTATACCGTCAAAGTCTTCTTTCACATAATGTAACATTTCATAAATAGCATCTCTTCCATGGCCGCCAACTGTGGAACGTAAATAGGGATTTATCTTTCTCTGAATTGTCCAGTCCTTCCAAGGAAAGACTAATTTTTTTAAATGATAAGTAATATCCATTTCCCGGTGGACCTCAATCCCCTCTTTTCCCAGTTTACTTTCTAAATCAAAGTTAATACTTGGGTCGCAAACGGTATAAATTTCTCCCACTAAAGCTACTCTGGGAATTTTTTTATCTTTTTCAGTTTCAATTTCAGAAAAACTTTTCAAAATTTCTTTCCTCAGCCTTGGAAAATCTTTCTCCTTATTTAACTTCTCAAGTTCAGTAAGGCTCTCGGTCAACACCTGGTCAGTGGTTCCTTTTTTAATTTCTCTGGGACGATAGAATTGGGCTTTTTTCTCTATTTTTTCAATTAAACGCAGTTTTTTGAAAAAGAAACGAGCAGCTCTTATTATTTGCCAGGAAGAAGCACCAGAAATTTTTTTAATTGTTCGATAAATATCTCTGGGGGTAGCCCGGAAATCTAAAAAATTAACTTGATGCCCGTTCTCTTCTAAAACCTTTTTCTGGATTGCTCCGTAATATCTCTGCCGGCAAGAGCCGCCAATATTTTGAACCATAAAAACAGTGTTGGCTCCCTTCCTTAAGCCGGGGAGAACATTGCCTAAGGTCGTTTTCAATGGAAAGCAATACATTTCTGGAGAAATCTTCGCCCCCTCGGCAATGGTGGTTGGATTGGTTGGTTCTGGAGGAATAACCTCTAAGCCAAGCTGATCAAAAATAGTCTTAAAAGCAATAGTATAATTTCCCCATCTGGCAAAAGTAATTATTGTTTTTTTCATATTTTTAGCGCAGGGTATCAATAAAGGCTTCTAAGCGAGTTTGTAGACCGGCCTCTCCAGTTTGTTCATCAATTAATAAATATAAAAAGGGAATGCTATTTTGCTTAAATTTTTTTTCCACAAATTCTTTTAATACCGCGTCGCAGCCGCATTGGAAAGAGGAAATTTCAATCGCTCCAGTAATATTATAGTCCAAGATGGCGTCGATTTTCTCCATCCACTCTTTTCCAAACTCCCAATGGAACTTTGGGTAATCTTTATCTTGGACTTTAGATCTTTGATTTATGGTTTCGTTTACTGGTGTCTCCTCAATAAAGATAGTTTGGGCTCCCAATTTTTCTAATTTTTCCTTTACTCTCAAATTCACATAATCATCGTAAAAATTATAAGGGTGGGAGACCAGCGTTATCTTCGTTGTTTTTTCTTCTATTTTTCTAAAAAAATTTTCTCTTTTTTCTCTCTCTTCGTCTTTTTCTTTTAAAAAAGCTTTTTCTCTGGCCCTCTTTACTTCTCTCTTCTCTCTGCCTATTTTTCTCCCTAATTTTGCGAGAGTTCCTTCAAGTGGTTCCTTTTTTTCATTAAATGTTTCGGTCAAAATTGGCGTTCTAACTAGGATCTTTGACAAATCAGGAAGCGCAAAGAATTTAGGACAATATTCAAGTTTTTCTGCGTTAGTTTTTAATCGTGGGACAAAAACCCAATCAACTTTCCCATCTAGCCACAGAAGGTGACCAAAAAAAACTTTCGTTGAGAAACAATTCTCCGGGTCAGAAACTCTTACTCCTGCCTCGACAAGCTCCTTATTGGTTTCTGGTGAAAGTAAAACTCTGAACCCTAGGTCTTCAAAAAAACTTTCCCAAAACTGAGGACGCTTCCAATAAATTAAAGCTCGCGGTATACCAATAGTCATGTTAAAACAAGCTTTTCTGTTTAGAAAGTTTTTTTTGGTCACCTTCAGAAAAGATTCTGATCTTGCCGTAAACTCCATCATAGCCAGGTTCAATATAAACCTTGCCTTCCCTAACTCTAATTATTCCCTCGGCGATTTCGGGTAGCGTAACCAGCTCTAATTCAGAACGAGAAGCCTCAAGTAAAACATTAAACTCAGAGCCAAATTTGTCAATAAGGCTCTTATATTCTGTTTTGGTCTGTTTCGTCCCCGACATTACTCCTAATGTATCGGCAATAATTTCTTCTAAGGGAATCAAGCTCTTGAAAGGAAGAGCATTTTCTGGGTTAAAGCCTTCTGGCTTGTCAGCTAATTCGTCTATCCTATTTAAAACGCCAATGGTTAAGGGTTTCCCGCAGTTAGGACAGATATTTCCTGCTTTTTTTGATTCTTGAGGAGAGAAAGAAACTCCGCATAATCTATGGCCATCGTAATGATATTTCCCTTCTTGAGGAAAGAATTCAATGGTGCTAATTAGCTTTAGGGTTGCCGGCTCCTGACCCTGCCGCTTTATGGCAGTGATAATTGATTGATAAGTTAACTCGGAGCCCTCAAAAATATTGGCTTCCCGGCCTAATTTGGTTGGACTATGCGCGTCGCTGTTTGAAATTAAGGTAATCCTTCGACCGTCAGGCATGCGCCAGAGCATATCCGGGCTAGCCGAAAGTCCTGTTTCGCCAGCATAAATATATTCTGAATAGTTTCCGAAGCATTCTTCAATTGAATCAAACCCTGATTTTGAACCAAACAAAGAAAACCATGGCGTCATTAAGTGAGCAGGAACTATCAAACAATCTTTCGAGGCATTTAAAACAATTTTGGCTAATTCCTTGGCATCCAGTCCTAAAATGGGTCGGCCATCCGATTTTAGATTACCAATCCAACTTAAATGAGTATTAATTTTCTCAACTATTTCAAAAGAAGGGGCGAAAATTATAATATGAATTTTTCTAACTTTTCCTGTTTTGGAATAAACACAGCTAATTTCAGAGGTCAAAACAAAGCGAGCTTCTGGACCGTTCCTTAATTTAAAAAGCCCTGGTTCGACAGGCTCTAGTGTTTCTTTCAAGCTTTTAAACCAATCGGGATGAGTAAAATCTCCGCTGCCTAAAATTTTGATTCCCTTTATCTTTGCCCACTTACCAAGGTTCTCTAAATCCATATCTTTACTGGTCGCCCTGGAGTACCTTGAATGTAAATGAAAATCGGCAATAAATTGCATTTTTACGTTATTTCTTCAAAAATTTCTCTTCTAATAGCCCAAAGCCGGTTAAAATAAAAAGAGCTAAAAAAGTAGTGAAACTGGCCAAAAAATAAAGTTTGGCACCAATGGCAATTCCAATGGCAGCGGCCGCCCATAATCCGGCAGCAGTAGTCAAGCCAATAACTCCTGAGGCTTGACGGAAAATAACTCCGGCGCCAATAAAACCAATACCAACAGCAATGGCCATAATTATTCGTGAAGGATCAAAGCTGACGCCGGCTTTTTCAAAAAAGACATCGATATTAAACAATTCAAAAGAAATAATTGTAAAAAGGCAGGTACCTAAAGTAACTAAACTATAGGTTTGGAGGCCGGCCTCCTTTCTTTTGATTCCTCTTTCTAGGCCAATCAACGCACCAAAAATTGTAGCTAAAATTAGCTGAAAGGCAGCTTCTCCCATACATTTTAGAATTCAGAGTTTAGAGTTTATATGCTTTATATCCGTCTCTAACTTTCTGGCTGACCTTTAAACCAACTGAGTCGCCAGACTTAGCTTCCTTAACTTTTTGATGTTCAACCTCCATTGATTCAACAACTTGATTAAAGTCGGTTTCTCCCCCAACAATACGAATGGTATCACCAACTTTCAAGGTGTCCGAAAGTTCAATTACTGCTACCCCAATGTTAGAAAAATAATGAGTGACTTTACCAATTAATTTTCCTTCTTCAGCTGGGGAAACTTCTTCCATAAGTTAAGATATTTTAAATTATTTTTTAGCTCGTAGCGGTTTAAAAATAACTTGCTGGGGGAAATATATTAATTAAGCCCCGCTAAAAATCCACTACAAAGCTTTAAATCGACCTTTGCTAAATTTCTTTTCTTTTTTAATGAGGGTAATTAATCTCTTAACTAGTCTCTGGAGATCTTTCTCGTAAATAATCTTTTTCACTCCTCGGTGAGGACCGGTAACAATTTTTTATCGGCAGCTTTTGTCATCATAATGTTTCTTTCTATGTAATCTGCTTTGTATAAATCATTATATCAAAAGGAGACGAAGGAAGCCGATAGGTTTTTAGGTGAGCCGATTCTGAGGCAGCTGGTGAAAATCCGATACTAAATCCCCAGGCTTTGGCGCAGCCTAAAGCTGCGAAATAAGGGACGCCGGTTGTTGCTCCGGTAACCAAATTGCATTTCTGCCGGGCAACTTGTCTACCAATCTCTCTCGTTATCTCTTTTATTCTGCCGCAGCAATGATTGGCCTGGGCAGCTCCGGAAACAACAATCTCAAACTCATCTGCCATGTTTTTATTTTAGCAAATTAAAAGCGGAGAGTAAATCTCTCCGTTTTTAATGAGGGGGCTCAGTCTTAATAAAATCGGTTAGATCGAATTCGCTGGAGTTGGCCTTAACCAGTGACGTCTTTTAAACCTCCTTTATCAAATACTGCGGCCTTAGAGAATAACATCTCGCACCCCCTCAATTCAATAATATTCATATGAAAATTAATGTCAAGTCCTGTTCTGTTTAAATTGTGTCCCCACCAGGAGTCGAACCTGGATCAATGGCTCCGGAGGCCATCACTCTATCCATTGAGCTATGGGGACAAAATTATTTTTTAGCGATTAAATATATATTATAATTCTTTGTCTCTTTTCTTCTAAAAATACCTACTTCTTTTACTCTTAGCCCTGTCCCCGTTATCAATTTGTCTAATTCTCTTTTTGTGAAACAATGAATATAGCGGTCAACTTTATTCTGCCACGGCACAAGAATATCTTTAAAATCTAGTTTCGTCTTCCCTAAAATTTTTAATATAGAAAATTTAATTATTTTTCTAAAATAGCTATATTGCGGCCAAAGGTTCCAAACGGTTATGAAAAAAATTCCGCCGGGGCGCAAAACTCTTTCAGCTTCTTTTATGAATCGTCTTCTAAAATAGGTCGAGGGGATATGGTGCAAAACTGCAATACAAAAAATTTTGTCGAAATAACTATCTTGGAATGGTAAATTTAAACTATCTGCTACTAAAAATTCAGCCCCCGGATTTCTTCTTTTAGCTATTTCGATAAGCTTTTCAGAATTATCTATCCCGATATAAACGATATTTTCACCCTTAAAAAGCTCAAGTAATCTGCCATTTCCACATCCTAAATCGAGCACTTTATCTCCTTCGTTTATGTATTTACTAAATAAATTAAGCTCTGGCCAGGCTGAGTATCGACTGCTTGAAAAGTCTTCGGCAATTAGATTATAATCTTCTTGAGTTTTTCTCATTAAATATTCGGCGTATTCTCTTTCCATATGGAGATTCTTCAGCAAATAATCAAAGACTTAATTAAAGGACAGATTAAAACTTCGACGGAGTTAGTTTCTTTTAAAAGAAGGGTATCAAAAAAATATAAAATTCCTTGTCCGAGTAATATCAAGCTATTAAGAGCTTATCACGAACTGGTTAAAAATAAAAGTATCAAAAAATCAATGGAATTAGAGGACACACTTAAAACTCGACCGATCCGCTCTCTTTCCGGAGTTGTTAATGTCTCGGTTCTAACTAAACCCTATCCTTGTCCGGGAAAATGTCTTTACTGCCCGATAGAAAAAGGAATTCCCAAAAGTTATGTTTCCGGAGAGCCGGCCGTAGAAAGAGCTAAGAAATTAAAATATAATCCTTGCTCGCAAGTTAAAAAGAGGATTGAAATGTTAGGAATTGAAGGACATCCTACAGATAAGATTGAAATTAGGATAGTGGGAGGGACTTGGAGTTATTATCCCAGGGATTATCAAGCTTGGTTTATAAAAAGATGCTCCGATGCTTGTAATGAGAAGCCTAGTAAAAATTTAAAAGAGGCTCAAAAACTGAACGAGAAAGCAAAACATAGAATAGTTGGGTTATCAGTTGAGACAAGGCCAGATTTTATTAATAAAAATGAAGTCAAACGGTTAAGAGATTTGGGGGTAACGATGGTTGAGATTGGAGTTCAGTCAATATATGACAACATTTTAAAATTGAATCAAAGGGGACATGGAGTTAGGGAGACAATTTTGGCGACTAAGCTCTTGAAAGATGCTGGTTTCAAGGTTTTGTATCAAATAATGCCGAACTTACTTGGCTCCACTCTCAAAAGAGACAAGAAAATGTTTAAAGAGCTCTTCTCTAATTCTGATTTCCAGCCAGATTTATTAAAAATTTATCCCTGCGCCCTTTTGAAAGAAACCCCGTTATATGAATTATGGAAAAAGGGTAAATATAAGCCCTACGCACAATCGCAATTGATAAACCTTTTAAAGTCGATCAAAAAGAAAATGCCCTATTATGTCAGGATCCAACGAATTACTAGAGATATTCCTTCAAAAATTATTATTGTGGGCCCGGCAAAAATTTCTAATTTGCGCCAGATACTGTTTCAAAAAATGAGGAAGGAGAGATGGCAATGCAAATGTATCAGGTGCCGTGAGGTTAAGGAAGCATACAATCAAAAAGAAAAAATATATTTTTTCCGTCAGGACTATAAGGCTTCGGGGGGCAGAGAAGTATTTTTGAGTTTTGAAAGTAAACAAAAAACAAAACTTTATAGCTTACTCCGTCTCCATTTAACTTCAGATAAACGAGCAATAATACGCGAGCTTCATACTTACGGCCAACAACTTTCTTTTTTATATCCCCTTAAGAAGTTAGCGGTCTCACCTCAGCATAAGGGATTAGGAAAAAAATTAGTTAAAGAGGCGGAGAAAATTACTAAAAAAGATTTCAAATTAAATAAAATTGCTGTAATTTCAGCCGTTGGAACGAGGAATTACTTCCGCAGATTAGGGTACAGGTTAAAAGATACTTATATGGTCAAGAAAATATAGTCTTGTCTCCCCCAGGGGAAATCCTTCTTTTAAATTTCCCCTTTATTTTTTTTATGTTATTATAATTAAAGATGAGTAAAAAGGTCGATTTTTCTCCCTAATAAAAAAAATTTAATTCGCATATGGGAACCTTATTCGGATTTTTAATTTTTATTTTTGTAGTTTTTCTGCTTGGTTTACGTCTCATTAACCAATACGAAAGGGGGGTTGTATTAAGGCTAGGAAGATATAATAGTACGCGTCAACCAGGGCTTAACTGGATTATCCCTTTCATCGACAGAATGATAAAGGTAGATATAAGAATCACCACCGTTGATATACCTCGCCAGGAAGCCATAACCAAAGACAATGTACCAGTCGGAATTAATGCTGTCGTTTATTTTAAAGTCCAGAGAGCCGAAGATGCAGTACTAAAAATTGAAAACTACTCCTACGCAACATCTCAATACGCCCTGGCTGCAATGCGAGATATTGTTGGGGGAGTTGAGCTCGATGTTCTCCTTACTGAAAGGGAAAAAATCGCCGGGGATATTAAGTTGGTAGTAGACAAAGAAACCGATCCGTGGGGAATTGATGTCACGGCAATAAAAATGCAGGATATAGAACTTCCGGCTGGAATGAAAAGAGCTATGGCTGCCCAAGCTGAAACTGAAAGAGAAAAAAGAGCAATTATTATTAAAGCAGAGGGTGAAGTAAAGGCGGCTGAAAACTTACAAAGAGCAGCAGGAATCCTCGGCACAATCCCTGGTGGTTTGTCTTTAAGGACCTTGGAAACAATTGACAAACTTCAGCCCGATCCTTCTAAAACCGTGATTTTTGCTTTACCGGTAGAAATTATGGAAGGAATGCAGTCATTAATTGCCGAAAGGAAGAAAAATAAACAATAAGGACCGAATATTAAAAGTCCCTTTTAATATTCATAGGGACTTTTAATTTGAATAAATTTATCTATCTGATTTCTTTCAAGAATTCTTTGGCCAATTCTGCGGTTTCGGTACTGCTTTTATAAAAAGACTTCCAAACAACTACGATATCGGCGTCATTAAACAGTGCTCTTCGGGCTTCTTCAAAAGTGTCGCCGCCAGCAATAGCAATCATAATGTCGTAGTTGCTTTTTATTCTTTGAATTTCGTGAAAGGGAATTTCTTTTTCTGGATTAAAAGCCTCTTCGTCTACACCACGGTGCAAAATTACAACCTGGGGAGGTTCTTTTAACTGGCGGAGGACATTCAAAGGAAATTCAAAGTTCATCATGTCTATCATTGAATCCAAGCCGGCTTTTCCGCAGTTTTCAATAAAAGCATCCAGTGTTTCAATCGGAGCATGCCCAAGAACAACGGCGGCATTAGCCCCTCCTTCTCGGGCGATTTCTACTTCTCTTAGCCCCCTGTCCATACATTTTAAATCAGCGACAATATATGGCGTAAAAAAAGTTTCGGTAACCTTCTCCCTTCTATTCTGCTTTGTTCTTTTTTCTAAACTTCTAGCCAATAATCCGACCGGTCCCATTGAACTAAAGGCCGGAGGAGGTAGTCCGCCAGAGGTTCCGAAAATTCTTTGCTCCCACCAATTCCTTATAGCTCTGACACCTCTTATTCCATAAGCCTTAATCAAAGGAGTGCCAGCCTCAACAATAATTCTTTTATCTAAAGGGATTTGGCTTATAATACTATGAGCCTCGTTTAATGTGCTGTTCAGGGCAATCTGAAAATATTTTTGTTTTTTATCTAACATTTTAATTGATATTCTATTTAGAATTAAAAAATATCAGCTTATTGAATAATTATATAGCAAATTGATATTTTAAAGAAGTTAGCGACCCAAGAGCTGCAACCTTTTTTGAGCCCTGGCTTTCTCTGAAATAGAAATACTGCTTTTTTGAATTCCTTTTTCTAAAATTTCTAAAGTTTTATCGTAGGTCATTCTGTCAACAGGAAAAGGTGTACCATCTTTCCCTCCAACGGAAAAAGTATAACGAGCCGGATCTTGATAAGAAGGTTTCGCCCCGTAAATTATTTCTGAAACCAAAGAAAGAGCTCTAATTGTCTTTGGGCCTACACCCTTTAACGAAAGAAGTTGCTCAAAGTTTTTTGGCTCCTTACCCCGGGCTCCAAAAATTATTTTTTCTATCCTTTTTAAGTCAAATTTTTCCTCGACTGTCCAAGTGGAACGAGGACGGGAGATGAATGAAAATTCATCGACCACTGGATGCCAGTAGAATTCTTTATTGTATAATTCCATTGTTGTCAGGTTTTTTGATTTTTTCGTCTGAATTAAATTCAGATCTTTTAAAAATTGCCCTGGCTCCTCTCTAACTAAACCAAGGGAAATTTCCCTGTTGTCGTTACTTTTTTCCGCGGTTAGATTGAGAGGCCTTACCTTAGCCCCAGAGATAATTCCTGAATGAGGTCTCTCAATAAAATCTTTGACAGCAGAAGATAGCCAATGATAACGGCGGGCCGTCTGATTCTGCGTATTCATCCCCTGTTGAACAACTACCCAATTGCCTGATTTGGTAAATAAAAAATTATGCTGGTAGATTTGGTAATTATCCTGGATTAAGGAAGAATCAACTTTAGCTGCCATTTTGGAGGCATAAATTAATTTAGGGGCAAAAGAAAATTGCCGGGAAATTCCGTAGGCCGTAATTTCCTCTGGAGTTTTTCTTGACTCTCTTTTCCCTCCGCAGACATAAATACCCAACTGGTCTTGAATTTCAAAAAGTCCGGCTTTCAACGCCCCCAGAGTTGTCACCGTCAGCCCCGAAGAATTCCAGTCAAAGCCCAGAACGCAACCTAAACTCTGAAACCAAACCGGACTTGATAACCTCTTTAAAAATTCTTCCGGGCCAAATTCTTCCACAATAGCTATAGCAATACCTCGCCCCAATCTCTTCATCCTTTCAAAAAGCCACCTCGGGCACCGTCCATAATCAAGAGGTACTGTAGCAATTCCTGTTCTCATAACTTCATTTTACAAAAAAACCGCTTTCTTGGCGATTTTTGCTGCCCTAAGGGTAGTATAATGTTAAAACTCGGTTTTGGAAAAATTCTCCCGTGGAGACCGTTTTAAAAGCATAGGAATATATATTCCAACCAAAATAAATAATACGCCTAAAATCGAAAGAGACGCTGCTACTGTAGCCATTACTTTATTAGTAACGGCATTATGCATCGGACCGCCGATAAAGAAGGCCAGAATACCTAATCCTAGAAAGATCGATCTTAATTTTATTAATCTGTCTTTTATCTTAAATGATTCTCTTATGAATACATAAACGGGGAAAAGCATGCCCAAAGCTGCTGCACCAACTATTACTGCAATACTCAGCCCTGGAACACGCCAGTTGATTATGTTTTCTGGAGCCCTAAAGAGCTCAACATTCGAAAGGTTAAATAAAAGAATTAATCCCCCGATAACTAAATACAAAATGCTAATTTTTTTTACCAGCTTTTCCTTGTTTGGAAATTTAAGCCTTATGGGTAAAATAACTAAATTACTCATCGCCACTATCAAAAAAATATGGGCTATCCACCAGGAAATGTTGCTCATTAAATAGTTATCGAAAAACACTGCCAATCCCAAAGTCAAAAAAATCATCTGCATACCCATAGTCAATAAAAATATAGTAAGTACTTGAAGAAGAAATTCTTTCTTCTTTCTCCAGGTAAGGAAAATATATAAACCGGATAATAAAAATGCCGTTCCCGATATAATAGTAGTTATTGAAATTAATGTAATCATAATTTCCAGTTGGTTTTACCTCGAATAATAATTAATTATATCAAAAAAAGGAATAGGCGGAAATTTCAGCCCTGAGTATAGGACTCGAAGTTATTTCCCTAAACGAGAAACTCTAGTTAGTCCAGAGCAAGGCGTTATTTCAATCCCTTGCTTTTCTAGCTCATCTAAGAATAAATTCACTCCCAGGGAGTCAGAGCTCATATGGCCAGCGACAACTACATTAATATTAGCCGTCTCTGCCTCTTTTTTATGCTCCTCGGAAACATGCATACCAATTATCGTGCCAATGCCAGCTTGCGCCATTTTTTCATAAAGTTTTGGCGAGCCTTCAGTGCCACCGGTGATTTCGGTAATAGCAATTTTACCACATCTTCTTTCAGGGTCACCAACAAAGATTGCAGGACCAGCGCCGATTTTAATGGCCTCCTTATGTTCGGGTATCTCTTTTAAAAGATTTAACAAATCCTCTAGTCTCATCAGGCTGTCTTTTTTTTCAATTTTGTTTTTTAAAAATTTAGCTGCTAAGTTATCGCAAGCTGTGTGCAGACACATCAGGTTAAATCCTAGAATCCTAGCCGTGTCTACTGTTCTTTGATGGTTCTTAGCATTAACTCCTCTAGCCACCTCGTCAATTCTTTCTTTCATTAAACCCTCGGCAATGTTTATAGGAACGCCGTATTGGTTTAAAACGTCGCATTGAAGCTCCATTACTTCAGATAGGTAGGCCAAGCCTTTACCTAGCGGATGGTGAGAAATAATCAAATCAATATTACCGATCTCTTTAGCTAATAAGATTTCCGCAGGTTCAATGTCAATGCCCACCAAAACTCTTTTAATATCTTCGTCTTGGCTGATATTTAGAATCCTTGAATCTAAATAGGGATTTTCTAGGGACTCTTTGTCAAATTCGTTTTTTTCCTGCTCAGAAAGTTTTTCATATTTTTCTTTCTTTCTTTGTAAAAATTTTGCCACCCCTTCTCTTCCCCGAAAGTCAGCCTCAATTCCTTTGTTTATCGCTAGATTGTAGATTTCTTTTGCTTTCATCTTTTTTAAGGAATCTTTGATAAAGTTGGTTGATTAGTTCTCCTTGTTTTTTAGTATCTAAAACTTCTCGGCGAATCCGAGCTTTTTCCTGACGAATAAATTTTCTGATACTTCTCGGCATCTTTTTTCTTCCCATAATTCCTAATTATTAATCTATAATTCATAAAGTGAGACCCGCGAAGCGGGGTGAGGTGGGAGACGAGGTAATCCTCAGCGATCTTCGATGTTTATTCTCCCTTAATTACCGCTAATGGTTTTAATTTTACTACTTTTTTGGACAAGCCAGCGTTATGGACTACTCCTACCACGTCGTCAACATTTTTATAGGCCATTGGGGCTTCTTCTGCTATCCCTCGAAGATTCCAACATTTAACAATAATACCTTTGGATTTTAACTCTTTTAGCAAATTTTGTCCAGAAACCCTTCTGGTAGCTTCGTGACGAGACATGGTTCTACCCGCGCCATGATTTGTCGAGAAAAATGCGTCTCTCCCAGTATTTACTCCGACCAGGACATAGGAGGCGGTCCCCATTGAGCCGGGAATCAAAACCGGTTGGCCAACCGCTCGGTATTTCTGAGGAACCTCGGGATGACTAGGGGGAAAGGCTCTCGTTGCCCCTTTTCTATGGAGACAAAGTTCTAATGTTTCTCCTTCAATTTCATGTTTCTCGATTTTAGCAATATTATGGGCCACATCATAAACTGTAGTTAAGTTTGTAGATTTTTCTCCCAAAACTGACCTCCAGGCCTTCCTGACAAAGTGGGCGATTGTTTGGCGATTGGCCCAAGCATAATTGGCTCCGGCAGCCATAGCTGATAGATATTTTTGTCCTTCAGGAGAATTAATCGGGCAGGCAGCTAACTCTCTATCGGGCAATCTTATACCGTATTTATCCATCGTCCCCATCATTACCCTTATATAATCAGTAGCAATTTGATGACCTAGGCCCCGAGAACCAGTGTGAATCATGATAACGACCTGTTCTAAAAATAAACCGAAAATTTCAGCTGTCTTCCCGTCAAAAACTTCGTCTACTTTTTGAATTTCCAAGAAATGATTTCCGGAACCTAAGGTCCCCACCTGGTCTCTGCCCCTGTTTTTGGCATGATCGGAAACGAGAGAAGCGTCAGCTTGAGGAAGCCTCCCATTCGATTCGCAGCTCTCTAAGTCCTCCTTTTCGCCATAACCCTGTTCAACTACTCTCTGGGCCCCTCTCTCTAAAATCTTATTAATAGAAGCGGCGTCTAGCTTTATTTGCCTTCCCCGTCCTAAGCCAGAAGGAACTTCTTTTTGGATTTCTATTGCTAAGCCCTCTAAATAGTTTCTAATTTCTTCTTCTTTATAATCTGATTTTAAAAGCCTCATGCCGCAGTTAATATCATAGCCAACGCCGCCGGGCGAAATCACCCCACTCTTTATATCCATAGCGGCTACTCCGCCAATTGGGAAGCCGTACCCTTCATGCATATCCGGCATAGCCAAGCTATAATTTACTATTCCCGGTAAAGAGGCTACATTAACCAACTGGTCAAGCGATTTATCCCGAAGGGCGCTTTCTAACATTATTTCTGAAACGTAGGCCCTAGCCGCTACTCGCATATCTGACCTAAACCCTTTAGGAATCTCCCATAGCGAATCATTAATTTTTATAAAATCAGATTTTTTCATATTGATCTTTTATTTTTTAGACATCGAAAAGGACTATCGCTTCCCAAGTTTTGTCTTTTTTTTGATGAACATCTAAATTATGATAGGTTACGGCTTTAATATCTTCCCCAAGTCTTTCTACTTTTCGCCCCGCAAGCCTAGCTTCAAGCTCGGTATCTGTAAATCTTATAAAATCTACATTACTGTATATCTCTTTATTTATTTGATTAAAATATAAAATCTCGCTTAAAAAATCAACTAACAAAGAAAGAGGGTTAAGAGACTTGATTTTAATTTTTCTTTCTGTCTTTTTATTGTCCTTAATTTCTGGTTTTTGACTCTCGCTCATTCCTAAAAGCATGTTCTGAAATAATTCTTCTTTTGTTTTCCCAAAAGCTCTAATTTTCAAATCTGCTTTATGTTCTAAAACCTCATATTTCTTCATAGATTTAGTCTCTTAAATTCTTCTCTCGCCACCCGCCTGTCGTCCCAAGGAACCTTTCTACCGCGAGCTTCTACCAACCAAGGTTCACAGCCTTTACCGGTAATAATTATCGCGTCTCCTGCTCGGGCAAACCCTAGGGCTTTTTTTATTGCTTCTCTCCTGTCTAATATTTTTTTAGCCTTACCATTAGTTTCTTTGGCTACTTGCTCAATAATTTCCATTGGGTCTTCGTCATACGGATCTTCGTTCGTCACGATTATCTCATCACAATATTTCACCGCTAACTTCCCCAGCTCAGGTCTTTTCCATTTATCTCTTCCCCCGCCGCAAGCGCCGAGCACGCATATCATCTTTCTCTTTTGAGGTTTTAGAGTTTGATAAACCTTTTCCAGGGCATTCGGAGTAAAAGCATAATCAACAAAAACCTTGAAGGGTCGGGAGATCACTTCTTCCATGCGACCCGGGATTCCCTCCATTTTTTCAATAACTCTTTTACAGATACCTAAATTAATTTCTTGAGACAGGGCAACGCAGGTTGCGGCCAAGGCGTTATAAATATTAAATTTGCCAAGCAATTTAAGGCCGAACTGAATATCGCTGTTTTTGACATCACCATTTTCTAAGCCATAAGTATATTTTTTCTCTGCAGGAAAACTCAAAAAATAATCAGCATTTTCATCTTCAACGTTTATAATGTGAATTTTTTTAGTCGCTGCGAAAAGTCTACCCTTGGCTTTTTTGTAATTTTCAAAGCCCTTGTGAGCTTCGATATGCTCTGGCGATAAGTTGGTCAATACGGCTACCTCGAAGTTAATAAACCTATGGCGGTGTTGTAAAATCCCCTCTGAGGTAACCTCTAAAACTGCATACTGACAGCCAGAAGTAACTGCCTTTCTTAAAAATTCTTGAATTTTGAAACGGCCAGGCATGGTCATTTTTAACATGTTCGACTCCTCCTCCTCTCCAATCTTAAACCTGATCGAATTCATAACAGCTGTTTTATACCCGGCTTCTTCTAAAACTTTAGAGATCATTTCTGTCGTTGTCGTCTTTCCATTGGTTCCGGTTACTCCAATTACTTTTATCTTCCGAGAAGGGAATGCATAAAAAAAGGCGCCCAAAAGAGCCAACAAAAAATGATACCAGTCAAGCAGGAAGGAGGGGATAAATTTTTTAATCAAACCCTTCATTAATTTTATTCTAACTTAAACTTGAAAAAAGAGAAAATGTGAGCCAAAATTAATCTGTTATGTTCAGACTGGTTTCACGTTTCAGGCCGACCGGCGATCAACCTCAGGCGATAGAAAAATTAGTTAAAAATTTAAAAGCTGGGGTACAACACCAGGTACTTTTGGGAGTGACAGGTTCGGGCAAAACATTTAGCATGGCTAAGGTAATTGAAAAAATCCACAAGCCCATTTTGGTTATATCTCACAATAAAACTTTAGCAGCCCAACTATATCAAGAGTTCAAGGAATTTTTTCCGGAAAACGGAGTCCACTATTTTGTTTCTTATTATGACTATTACCAGCCCGAGGCCTATATTCCCCAGACCGATACTTATATAGAAAAAGACGCCAAAATTAACGAAGAAATTGATAGATTGAGGCATGCTACCACTCAAGATGTTTTATCCAGGAAGGACGTTATCGTTGTGGCTTCAGTTTCCTGTATTTATAATATCGGCTCACCCGAGGACTATCAGAAAGTTTCTTTAGAAATAAAAGGGGGCCAGAAAATAAAAAGAGGGGAATTAATCTCCCATCTGGCTTCCTTGCAATATCAGAGAAACGATATTGATTTCAGGCCGGGGAACTTCAGGGTCAGGGGAGGTATAGTCGATATCTGTTTGGTCACAGGACAAGAGACGCTGCGAATTGAATTTTCTGGCGATAAAATTGAAAGGATTTTTATTTCTAAGCCAGGCCTTGATCCTAAATTCAGTCTTCTAAATACTAAGTACCAAATTTTTCCCGCTCATTTCTGGGTTACTCCCCAAGAAAAACTGAATATTGCTATTGGAAATATAAAATTAGAGCTTCAAGAGCAGCTGAAAAAATTAAAAAAACAGGGCAAATTATTAGAGGCCCAAAGGTTGAGACAAAGAACAAGCTATGACTTAGAAATGCTCAATGAGGCCGGCTATTGTTATGGAATCGAAAATTACTCCAGACATTTAGAATTCAGGCAGCCAAGAGAAGCTCCATTTTCTCTCCTAGATTATTTTGGTTATTCAAACCACCCAAGCAATAAATTAATACAACCAGATTTCATTGTTTTTATTGACGAATCACACATAACCCTACCCCAGCTCCACGCTATGGCCAACCAAGACAGAGCCAGAAAAGAAACCTTAATTGAATACGGTTTTCGCTTACCTTCGGCTATTGATAACCGGCCTTTAACTTACGGAGAATTTGAAGAAAGAGCCCCTCAAATAGTTTATATTTCGGCTACGCCAGCCCAAGAGGAAAAGAAGAGGGCCGGCAAGGAACATATTGTCGAACAATTACTCAGGCCAACCGGATTATTGGAACCATCGATTGAGATCAGGCCAATTCATCCTTTACCTAAACGAACGAGTGTTTTTAAAAGTGCCGACGTCCGTTACGCTAGAGAAACGAAAAATCAAATTCAGGATTTAGTGGAAGAAATTAAAAAGCGGGTAGCTAAAAAACAACGAGTTTTGGTTCTTACTCTTACTAAAAGATTGGCTGAGGCTGTCTCTGATTATTTAACTGAAAGAGGAGTCAAGGCCCAGTGGCTTCATGCCGAAGTCAAAACCTTAGAAAGACCGCAAGTCCTTAAAAAGTTAAGAGAAGGGAAACATGATGTTCTGGTAGGAATTGGTTTGTTGAGAGAAGGGTTGGATTTACCAGAAGTGGCTCTAGTAGTAATTTTAGACGCGGATAAAGAGGGTTTTTTAAGATCAGAAACTACCCTTATTCAAACAATGGGCCGGGCAGCTAGGCATCAAGAGGGCCATGTTATTTTGTATGCTGATAAAATAACTAAGTCGATGAAGCTAGCGATTGCTGAAGTCATAAGAAGAAGGAAGATTCAGCAAAAATATAACAAAAAGCACCAGGTCACTCCTAGGCCGATTATTAAAGAAATAAGAGACTGGCCATTTGCTTTCAAAAAGAAGGAGGTAGCCTCGGAGTTCTGGCTAGTTCGAGATAAAAAATTATTAGAGAAAGAAATGCAAGAAGCTGCTAAAGACCTAGATTTCGAAAGGGCAACCGAAATCCGCAGCTTGATAAATAAGCTAAAAATACAAGACGAAAAGTTAAAACTTGCACCAAAAAAATAAATATGATAATATAGCTTTACGCTTTTCGTTTTTTATTCTTTTTATTTAAGAAAAGGGTTATGGCCATAACTAAATCAGCTAAAAAAGCCCTACGGCAAAGCCTAAAAAGAAGAACTAGAAATATACAGCAGAAAGAAAAAATAAAAAGCCTGATTAAACAGGTAAGGAATTTAGTTTCTCAAGAAAATGGAGGAGAGGCAAAAAAGCTCTTGCCCCAAATCTATAAATTATTAGACAAGGCAGCTAAAGCCAGATTGGTCAAAACGAATACAGCGGCTAGGAAAAAAGCTAGGATAACTAAGTTAATAAATAAAAATATATAGTCGCTCCCGCCGCGAAATGGCTTATAGCTTCGCTCACGTTTATATCGATTCATATCCCTGCAATAAGTAAATCCAGCGCTACTTCGGGTTCTATCTTGCCAGTTTTAATATCAAGATCTGCCTGAGAAATTTTTTGGTAGATTTTTTTTAGCTCGCCCAAGGAAAAATTTCTAGCTTGTTGGATTGTTTTTTTGACTACATAAGGGTGCGCACTTAATCTAGCCCCTGATTTTACTATCAGGATGTTGCGCAGTTGAAAATTAATCATTGTCAAAAGATATAAGGGGGCATCGCCTTTTTCCAAATGTTTGCGCAATAACCCTAGGGCTTGCTTTTTGTTTCTTAAGGCCATAGCATCAATTGTTTTAAAAATATCTAATTCGATTTTCGGCCTGACTAAAAGTTCAACATCTTCTGCCTCGACAGTCCCTTTATTTTTGTAATTAACCAGTTTTTTAATTTCGTTGGACATTTGCCAGAGGTTATTACCAACAAGGTCTATCAGTCTGTCTAGGGCTTTTTCTTCGATTCTTGCCTGATTGATACCAGCTCTTTGTCGAGAAAGAGCCTGGTAATCTTTGAGCTTTTTCTTGGCCCAATTCTTTAATTTTTGACCCTCTAGGAGTTGAAATTCTTGAGATTTTGCTTCCTTTTTAAGAAATTTAAAGAGAGGATTATCTTTTTCTACTTCTTTTTTCTCATAAATTAAAATGATATTGTCGAAATTAATAATTTTTTTTCCTTGCTTTAAAAATTCTTCTTGAAAATCATTATTATCAAAAACGCCTTTTAAAATTATCAATTTTTTCTCTCGAAATATAGAACGGGTCTCAATCTCGTTTTTAAAGTCCTGAAAAATTAAATTTTCGTCATCAAAATATCTTAAATTCAGGCCACTCTTGTGGGTTTTTCTATAATACTCAACGATTTCTTTTAGTTTCTGGCGAGAACGGTAAGTGTCTTGCCCGTAGAGAAAAATTATCATAACCTTGGCGCTTTTCGCAAAAACTTTTTTAGGTCATGTTTCTATTTGAAATGCCCTATAAAGTAAAATTGCGCCTATCAGATATCCCCACCTGGCATAGATTGGAGAAATAAACATGCAGATGGTTACCATGGGGAAAGTTAAAAATACAAACCCTAAGCCATAGAGCAGCCCCTTCTGTCTTACGTTTTTCTCTTTTAATTTTAAGGCGTTGTACGAAATTATACCTAGTATTAAAAGAGGAACCAATAAAGACATCCAGAAAAACAATATAGACAAAACGTCCGGTTCGGCAATAAAGTTTCTAACTACAGTATAAGGAAAAAACTCGAAAGGAGCCTGAATTACCTCACTGTCAAAAGAAACAATCCTTATGCCAAATACCAAGAATATCATTAGTATTAAACCCAAGCCAAAGGAAATCTTGCGCAAACTTTCTGCGGCAAAACCACAAACAAACCAGAATAGTAAAATACTTCCTAAGATATGGAAAATACCGCCAAGCAAGAGAACGCTTTCTTGAATTTTATACATCTCTAGTTGGATAAACAGGTCCCTGATGGCATACATTAAAATTCCCAACCCTATCAAGGTTAAACTGACGCCTACTACCTTACCCGGGAAATAAGTTATTTCTTTAGCCTTGCGATAAAAATTAGCCCCGGCCCAGCAAAGTAAAATAATTGTTAAAAACATTACTGACTGAGTAAACATATTCTAAAACCGATCATTAAAGCGGTTGACATTTAGGGCAAAAATAAGCAGATCTGCCGCCAATCTTTTCTCTTTTTATTGCTGCTCCGCAGCGGCTACATTTCTTTCCTTCCCGGCCGTAAACCTTAAGAAGCTTAAGGTAATCGCCTTCCTGACCACAAGCGTCACGGTAATATTGCTCAGTAGTTCCACGATATTGAATAGCTTTCTTTAAGATTTTTTTAACATTATGGAAAATTTGCCAAGCTTCTTTTTCAGACAACGTTTTTACTTGTCGTAAAGGATGAATCCTAGCGGCAAATAAAATCTCATTTGAATAAATATTACCAATACCCGCAATAGATTTCTGGTCCATGAGTAGGGGTTTAATTTTTGTATTTGATCGTTTTTTAAAAAGAGTTTTGAGACTTTTAAAGTCGACTTCCAGCGCTTCAGGGCCGAAACCCTCCTCGGCTCTCTTTGTCCCTTTTACTTTTTTCCACCAGCCAAACTTACGCGCATCGTTAAAAGTCAAATGTGAGCCGTCTTCAAAATAAAAAACCTTACGGGTTGATGACGAAGGTTTTCCATTAAAAATTAATTGACCAGTTAGTTTGAGATGAAAAATTAAGCTTGAATTGTCGCTAAAATCAATTATTAGAAGCTTAGCCCTTCTCCTAACATTGGTAATCTTTCGGTTTCTTAATTTCTTGCCGATAACTTTCCGGGCTAATTGCCGTTTTATTGTTTCAACCTCCGGCAACTCCGGCATCTTATTTTAGGACGTTCTTAATTTTTTCGATAATCTCCCCTGGGGTAAAGTGAGCCTTAATCAAATAATCAACTGCTCCCAGCTTTAACCCTCGCTCCACGTCTTCCTTTTGGCCAAGATTAGAGAGGACGATAACTGGGATTTTGGCTATATTTGGATCTTCTTTTTTCTGCGATAGAACCTCGAACCCGTCAATGCCTGGCAAAATTAAATCAAGCAAGACAAGGTCAGGTTTTTCTTCTTTCACTTTTTTTATACCTTGCTCGCCATCGATCGCCTCTGAAGTTTCGTAGCCTTCCTTAATTAATTTTTGGACAATTAATTCCCGAAGGAATTTATCATCCTCGACAATTAGAATTTTTTTCATAATGAGAATTTTGACTAAGACGATATCCAACAAAGTGGAATATCACCATCATTGAAGTTACCTTGGCTATATTTCTATTTTCCAATTTGTCTGGCTACTTTATTAATCACTTCCTGAGGGTCAAATTCAGTTTTAACCAGCCAATCTTTTGCTCCTAATTTTTGAGCCCGATCTAACTCTACTGGCTGACCAGAATTAGAAACGACGATTACTGGAATCTTACTCAATTCTTGATCTTTGGCCATTTCTTCCATAACTTCAAGTCCACCCATTTTGGGCATAATGATGTCTAGCAGAACCAGGTCTGGCCTTGCTTCCTTCATGGCTTTTAGCCCTTTTTCGCCGTCTCTGGCGACCGAAACCTTATAACCCTCTCTTATTAATTTTTTTTGGAGGAGATCAATCATGATTTCCTCGTCCTCAATTAGTAAAATTTTTTTCATAGTTATAATTTATTTACATAAAGTTTTAATTAAAATTCCTACAAGAAAGGAGGAACTCCCACCACTAAGATCCTCTTTCCTCTATTTAATTATACTTAAAATTTAACCAAAAATCTAGAAGGGAATATTCGGGTTAGTCTCCAAAGATCTTGCTAACCCGCGCTATGGCCCCTTGTTCGTATCCATTATAACAAAACTAGAAAATAAAAGAAACAAGCCAAGCGTCAAAATTCTCTTAAAAAACCTTCAAATTCTTCTTTAATCGGCAGGGCGAGATAAAAGGTGGTCCCCTTACCTTCTTCGGACTCAAACCAGATTCTCCCACCGTGTGCCTCAATAATATTTTTGGTAATAAACAAGCCAAGACCAGTCCCTTCGGTTGCCATTCTTATAACATTAGCTCCTCGAAAAAATTTAGCAAATACTCTTCCTTGTTGGTCTTTGGGAATACCGACCCCAGAATCTTTTACCGAAAGCTCTATTTCCTTTGGGGTATTTTTTAAGGAAACTATCACTCTCCCGCCTGCCTGAGTGTATTTTATAGCATTATCAAGAAGATTTTCAACAGCCAATCTTATTTTTTCAATATCTAGCATGGCCCGACGAGATTTCTTTTTTGGTTTTCTAAATTCTATTTTTATTTTCTTCCTTTCAGCTTCTCCTTTACAAGAATCAACTACAAACTGAACAATAGGCTCGAATTCGGTCAGAGCTGGTTTGTAAATATATCTCCCCTCTTCAATTCTAGTTATATCCAAAAGATTATTAATTAGGGTAATCATTCTTTCGTTGGATTGATAAGTTTTTGTAATAAAATCTCTCTGCTCTTCGGTTATCTTACCAAGGTCTCCATCTAAAAGCATTTTCAGGGTCCATTTAATCGCCGAAAGAGGTGTTCTTAGTTGATGGGCGGCCAAGGAAACAAATTCGGTTTTCATTTTCTCAACCAGCTTTTCGCGGGTGATGTCATGGAGAATAATTAGATTCCCTATTCTTTCTTTTTTTCTTAATACTGGAACAGCAGACATTTCTAAAGTTAAATCTTTTTTAAGAGATACTTCTTTTCTAAAAATTTCTCCAACTTCTTCCGTCAAAACCTTTATTAGAGGTTTTAAGGTAGGAAAAGTGCTTAATTCCGAGATTGGCCTGTCGATTAAATCTCTGGCTTTGATATCAAAGAACTTTTCAGCCAAAGGGTTCATCAGAGAAAGCTTGTCTTCCTCGCCAAATACCAAAATTCCGTCAGTAAGATTAATGATGATTGCTCCAGTTTTATTTTTTTCTTCCTCTGCTTTGGCCCTTGCTTCTTCTACGTCCTCTAATATGTTAGCTAGAGCGACCTGAGTCTCTCTTAGTTCTTTTTCTCTCTTTTTAATGCCGGCTAAATTAAAAAAACCTAGAAAATAGCCAACGATTTCTCCTTCTTCGGTTTTTCTTAAAGTAGCAGAGGCGCTTCCGAGAATTTCTTTTTTGTTCTTGGTGAAAATACTGAGTTCTTCTGCTCTGACAAACCCTTTTTCTAAGGTTTGCTTTGATATTTCCCCAAGTCTCCCTTTGTCAAAAACTTCCTCTGCAGGTTTTCCGATAATTTCCTCAAGCCTATAACCAGATAGCTCCTCAAAAGAAGGATTAGCGTCTAATATTATTCCTATCGCGCTGATAAGACAAACCGGTAGGGGTAAAAAAGAAAATAGGTCCCTGGCATAACTCTCGAGAGAGGCTAAGTCTTCCAAGAGAATAGAGACTTTATCTTCTTCTCCCCTCCTTATTCTTTCTTTTTTCCCCTTTGCTACTGCCATTTTATCAGATACTCGTGATATTCATCCCCCTTAAAAGGACACTTTCTTTCCTGGCAGGTTATTTGGGGGCTTTTAATTATCAGAGAAAAAAGACCAGACATATAACCTCTTAGAAAAATGCAGTAAATAGGATGAAGATTAAAATCTTTCAGCTGTAAAACGGCATATTTTTTCTCCTTATTGAATTCAATCGGAACCAATCTCCCTATGGTCCAGTGTTTTCTCCAAATTTTCTGACCTTCTCGTAAAAAAACTTTTGGAACTGAGGAGATGTATTTGATAAAAAATTTGGCAACCAAAGAAACTCTGGTTCCAAAAAAACCAATCTCCTCAATCTTTTTATCATCAAAATCAAAAACTTTTTTAATAGCCAGAAGAGAAAGAGCTCTCAATCCTACCGGGTAATAGCCGAACGTTTCAATCTCTTTGTATTTTATTGGGTAACCCAATTCCCCCAGCTCCTCTTCTACCTTCTTAAGCCCCTCTTCTCCTTTGTTTTTTAAAATATAATCACGGTCAATTGTAAGGGTCACCCCCCTTGTTTCTCCTTTAACCTCCATTAATTTTTGGACCTCTTCTTTGGCTATTCCTTTCATTTTATTGCTAGAAAGCTTTAATTGACATTTTTCGTCTTTTAATTTTCATTTTACTCCCACCTTATTACGTATTCATGATAGGGGCCTCCCTTAAAAGTACATTTTGTTTCTTCAACCGAAAATTTTTCACTTCTTTGTATGTATTGAGTTAATCGAAGGAAGTAGCCAGCTAAAAAGACGCAAATCACCGGATGAATTTTGAAGTTTCTAACTTGGAAGGTAACCCGTTTTTCTTTGTCGTTTGGATAAACTTCCAATTCTCCTATCGTATAATGTTTTTTCCAATATATATAGCCTAGCTTAAATACCGATATGGGCGCCGCCTTCAGAAAACGTAAATATTTTATTAACGTCTTTACGACAGGGGAATACTCAGATACAGAGTAGCCCAGATTAAAAATTTCTTTGTCTCCCCAGTTAAAAACTTCTTTTATCGCCAATAAATGACTTGCATATAAACCGATTGGGTACCATTGAGCAGGCTTTATTCTCTCGTACTTAATCGGGTATCCCCAATTCTTTAGTTTTTCTTCTAGAGACTTTACTGCTTTTTCTCCTTTTTTCGCTTTTATATACTCCAAATGAATTAAAAATGTCGCTCCCGCTACCTGCCCTGGAACTCCTTTTAATTTTTCAATTTCCTGTTCAGTAACCTGACCTTTGGGCATATTCTAGTCCCACGTTATTACATATTCGTTATAAAGATCCCCCTTAAAAACACATTTTGTTTCTTTAATTGAAATTTTCTCAGCTTTAACAACATACTCAGTAATTCCTTGATAATAACCAGCGTGATAAACGCATATTATGGGGTGAAATTTGAAATCTTTCTCACGTAAAACTATATATTTCTTTTCTTCATCAAATTGAACAACCTCAAGCTTCCCGCAGTCTAAATGTTTTCTCCAATAATTAGGGACCTCTGCCAGAAATTTTTCTAAAGAAACGAAATATCTCATCAGTATTTTGGCAATGAAATTGTATTTCGGGGCTGACCTTCCCATCTCGAAAATGTCTTTTTCAGTCCAATTGAACAAGGTCTTAGCCGTTAGAATAATTAAGGTACTAAGAGATTCAGGATACCATTCTCCTGCCTTAAATTTTTCAAAATTTACCGGATACCCCAACTCGGTTATTTTTTTCTCAACGGCGCCTACCCCCCCTTTTCCCTCTCTATTTTGAATGAAAATAGCATGGGACTGCAATATTGCTCCCCTAACGTTCCCTCTAACTCTCATTAATTTTTGAATTTCTTCTTTGGTTATTTCTTCTGCCATATTTTTATTCCCACTTTAATAAATACTCATGGTATTTATCTCCCTTAAAGGGGCATTTTGTTTCTCGGCACGTTATTTTATGGGACTTTATCAACATTTGCAAAATCCCTGAAAAATACCCGCAAAGATAAACAGAGCAGTATAAAGGGTGGAGGTCAAAATCTTTCAACCTCAAAAGGCCATACCTCTTCTCTTCGTTTAAGTCAACTGGGATTAATGTCCCCTTAGTCCAATGTTTTTGCCAAATTCTAGGGGCTTCTTTGAAAAAGACCCTTTCTACGGAAAGGAAGTACCTTACAAATAACTTAATAATTAATGACTTTTTAGTGGCCACAAGCCCCATCTCTTTAATTTTTTCATCGTCAAAATTAAAAGTTTCCTTGATGGTCATTAAAGAAAGAATTCTTAATCCTACTGGGTAAAAATCCATACTTTTAATCTCTTGATAATTTAAAGGATGGCCCAGTCTTCCTAGTTCTTCTTCTACTTTCTTCAGCCCTTCTTTTCCTTTTTCTGCCAAGACATATTCAGCGTCGGTCTTTAAAACTACCCCCCTCACCTGGCCCTCAATTTCCATCAGTTTTTTAACTTCTTCTTTTTTCATTTCTTCCATATTTTTTTCGTTGACGAAAGGTCCAGTTGGCTTTCTCGACCTTTCTTTTTTATGTTACTTGTATCTTATAAGATACTAGTTTAGCAATTTTTTCTACCCCTTCTTCTTTGGTCACGTTATTTAGACTGTCGTTTCGAGGTTCCTTCTATTTTTTTAATCTCTTTTTTAAGTTCTACCATTTTTAGTTCACGGCCAACGGCTAAGCGGTGGAATTTTTCTAATTCCTCCATCCTTTCTTTAATTTCCTTCGTTCTCTCTTCGATGGTTTCTTCTTGCCGCTCAGTCAATTCTTGTAGCTCTCTTGTTCTGGCTTTCACTTTTATCTCCAGCGAAGCCCTGGCCTCCTCTAACTCCCTAGTTCTTTCCTGGACTTTATCCTCTAGCCCCTTATAAAATCCTTTCAGGGTAGCTACCATTTGATTAAAGGTTCGGGCAAGCTCTCCTATCTCGTCGTTGGTTTCAATGTCTATTTTTGTGTCTAGTCTACCCTTACCTATTTCAACGGCGGCATCTCTTAGCCTTATTATTGGCCTGGTAATTCTTTTTAAGACGAGGGTAACGACTAAACTGGCGATACCAATGGCTGAAATCATTGCCAATGCCGATATTATAATCTGCTGAATCAGAGAGGCGTATGCCTCTTCGACTGGCAGTTCAATCACCACCGCCCAATCGGGTTCTTCGAGGTGAGCGTGGTTAGCTACCACATAGTTCCCTTGGATACCTTTTGATATATCGGCCGTGCTTTCATGCGTTGATAATTCGCCTTTGACAAATTCATCCACCTCCTTAAGAGAGCTTAAATTTTCTCTCCCTAAAACGCGACTGACATCTTTAAAGGCGAGTAATTCACCTTGCCTGTCAACCACGTAGGCCGCTCCCGTCCTACCAACATTTATGCCAGCTACTAAGTCCCACATAAATTTTAAATTTGCCTCAGCTAGCAATGCGCCCTTAAAAGTACCAAAGACATCTGCCACGGGAACAGCTATTATTATCATCGGTTCGCTGGTTATTTCGTCAATGTATACCGAGCTGATATATGTTTTTCTTTGACTTACTTGAGAGAAGAAGGCAGTTCCAAGCCGGTCTACCAACCGACCTGATGCTATTTCTGATAAACGCGAGGTCTTGGCTAATTCTTGTTTCTCCACGTTCAACAGGGACAGCTGGCGAAAAGCAGGTTCAGCGCCTAGCAACTTCTCCAAGACCAGCTCCTGTTCTTCCTGCGGAATAACCAGTATTTTACCAAACCTACTCGCTGTCTCTAGTGTGTTAAGTTTATTTTGAACAAAACTCTTAACTGTATTGGCTGCCCCTTGGGCAATAATGTGTTGTTCGTTAGAAATAGCCTGCTGGTAGCTCTGAAAAATAAAAAATAGAAACAAAAGGCCGATGATTAACAGGATCACCGAAACTAAAACATAAAAAGCGATAGCTAAAGTTACCGTCAAGCTCCGGAAGGGTTTGGCTTTTTTATTTACTTCAAGTTTTGGCATTCTAATAAATTATCTCGATTGCTCTATCCAATAAACCCTCGGGCACTTCTAGTCCTAGTTTTTGGGCCGTTTTGTAATTTATACGTAGATCGTTGTCAGCTGTAACAACTGGAATCCTACCAGCTGGTATACCTTTAAGGACTTTGTCAACTTGAGGCGCAGCCAAACTACCCATTTTACTATTAGTAGGATGAAAACCGACGATGGGCCCGTAGGCCCCTTCTAAAACCATGGCACTGCTAAGGGGTAAGTTGTGCTCATCGGCGAACCCAAATACTAATTCAATAACCTCGGGTGTTATAGAAAAAGGTTCAGCTAGCATAATGATTGCGTCCATCCCAATATCAGCCGAAGCAGCGCACTCATCAAGGTAAGCCTCAACTTCTGCCGGACTGGTGAAAAGGCCGGGTATCAAGGTTATCCCTGAAGACGAAGCTACAGGCTCCATTGCCTCAAACTGGGCGGCAACCGTGGGATAATCTTTCAAGCAGGGCACCCAGACCCGTTCAGCCTGAGGTGCTATATCGTGCAAGTATTCTAGACGACCGACAGCGCTTTCCGTGGTAGGATAGCGAACACCAGTGATATCATCGCCGGGAGAAGACACGCTATCTACAAGGTGGGTCCCCTCTATAAAAGTGCAAGTAAAGACCACCGGGATCCCTGTCCCAGCAGCGACCTTCTTAGCGTCTATGGTCGCTTCAGTTGCGAATGAGAATATCAGATTAACCTCGTCGTCCACATATCCTTGAACGATTTCCTCGTTCCCTACCGGTTCAGGAGCCTCGTAGACATCATAAGCTATATTCTGGCCCTCAATATAGCCCAAACCTGTCATTTCTTCTTTGAAAGCAGCGAACAGATCGTTAAAGAAATCCCCGCCGGTCCAAAGAACACCGATTCTATACATTTTTTCTTCTTCAGCTTTTTGGACTGACAGAAAGTAAATTCCAATGGCCACTAAAACAATTACTAAAAGACCGATAAGTAATTTTAGTTTGGACATAATAGTCTTTTAAAAAATAAATTTCGACCTTTGGTCAGATCTAACGAATTATCTCCTCTGCTCTTTCCAGTATACCTTCAGACACCTCTAGCCCTAGCTTTTGAGCCAAGTCAAGGTTAAACTTTAAGAAGGTCTCAGATGAAACCACCATGACGGTTCCAGCTGGGGTCCCCTTGAGAACTTCATCGGCCAGAGGTGCTGCCTGTTCGCCTGTTTTGTAGTGGTTAATGCCAATATCAAAAAGAGAACCATAACCATCCACCGTCATTAAGGCCCCGGCGATTGGAACCTTGTACTCATCCGCAAAGCGAGCTAATTCTAGAAAGGGTTTGTCTGTTACGCCAAGGGGTTCAGGGATAAGCAAAATCGCATCTATGGTAGCTTCACCGTCTGGCGTAGTGAATTGTTGCAGGCTAGTAGCAACCTCTGTTGCGTCATTAGCCGGAAGCTCAATCAAGGTTATGCCCAGTCCTTCGGCTGCTGGATATAACAGCTCTAATTGACTGGCTACAATAGGATAACCCCTTTGGTAGGGTATTAAGACTTGTTTTATCTCTGGTGCCAATTCATATAAAAGCTCAAAGCGCTGGAGGGCAATGTCTGGGCCGGGGTAACGGACGCCAGTCATGTTCCCACCGGGCTCAGCTATACTCTCTACTAGACCGGTATCTTTCTGTCCCTTGAGTAGCTGCTTTGGCTTCTTGAGATGCTTCAGTAGGAAAGACAAAAATCAAATCAACCTCGTCTTCCACGAACTCATCAAGTACGCTTTTATATACGGCCATATCAAAATCCGTTTCCTGGAGATCATAGATGATGTTTTGCCCCTCAATGTAGCCCAACTCAGCCATGCCAGCTTTAAAACCGTCGGCTGCATC